>NZ_JAXIOO010000001.1:0-181083 GCF_049311065.1 Arthrobacter sp. 7Tela_A1
CCCCCGTGGCCGGGCTCCCGCGCCCTGCCGGTGGGGGGCGGCCCCCCGCGGGGCCCTGGCGCGCCGGCGACGTGGGCCTGGTGGACGGACCGTGCGGTTTCCTGCGTGCGGCGTCCACGCCCCTTGGCGCCCAGAAGCTTCTGCTGGACCTGCGCGAGCAGCAGTCCGACACCGGCGAGAAGGCCGACGACGCCACGATCCTGACGGTGGTGCCCGGTGAATGACGCCCAGACCGACGCCCCCGTCCTGGTGATTGGCGGAGGTATCGCCGGCCTGTCGCTGGCTTCGAAGCTTGCCGGGGACACCGCCGTCGTACTTCTTGAAGCGGAGAGCGTGCTGGCCTATCACACGTCCTCCCGGTCCGCCCGCCAGCTAATCCCGAGCTACGGACCGCCGGCCGTCCAGGACCTCACGATTCGGACCCTGGCACTGATCAGGGAACTCGAAGCAAGCCTGCCTCAGCCGATCCTTGCCCCGCGCAGCTTTATGCTCGTGGGCACTGAAGAGGACGTCCGCGACCGGGCCAGCGGGCACATGCATCCGATCACCGTGGCCGAGGCCGTGGGACTCGCACCGGAGCTGTTGCCCGGTGCCTTCGAATCCGCGGGCCTGGACACCACCTCTGTCTCCTGCAACACGGATATCCTGCTCGGCTGGCACCGGCGCCGGATCGAAGCTGCCGGCGGGAAGGTGCTGACGGGGCGGCGGGTGGACCGTGCGGAGCGTACCGCAGACGGCCAATGGCTCGTGTCCGCGGGAGGAGAAGTGTTCCGGGCCTCCGTGGTCGTGAACGCTGCCGGAGCCTGGGCCGACGCTGTCGCCGCCCTCTTTGGTGCCCGGGAGCGCGGGCTGCAGCCACTGCGGCGGACCGCGGGCATCGTGGAAGCTGCCAACCCTCCCGCGGCGAACGGTCCCATGGTCGCCAGCGCAGCCGATACCTTCTATTACCGGCCGGATCTGGAGGGCGTGCTGATCTCCCCGTCGGAGAGCGTGCCCAGTCCGGCAGAGGACGCCCGGCATCTGCCGGAGGACATCGCGGCACTTATCGCCCTCGTCAATTCCGAGACATCGCTGGGCCTCGGGAACATCATCCGCGCGTGGACCGGGCTGCGGACGGAAGCGCCGGACGGCCTGCCGGTGGTGGGGTTCGACGACGCCGTTCCGGGGTTCTTCTGGCTCGCAGGGCAGGGCGGCTACGGCTTCCAAACCTCGTCTGGAATAGCCGAAATGGCGGCTGCCCAGATCCTTGGCCGGCACCTTGTTGTGGACGTTGCCGAGGACCTCTCACCGGCCCGTTCGGGACTGTGACCAACATCTCATCTGCGGCCGGTAACGAATCGGCCAAAAGGCGTGTGAATGGTCAAGCGCACCCACCGCTGTCCCTAGAGTTGTAGTGCAGGCCGGCTCCGGCCAAACTTCCACTTTTTTGCCTGCGATTGCGTTTTTGAGAGGTCTCGTCAGTGCCAGATATCTTGCCGCCGCAGCTCGCCGGCGTGCAGCAGCGTCCCTTCTACGTCAAAGCCCGTACCGTCCTGACGGCGGTGAGTACAGCCTGGTTGATCCTGGCGATTGCAGGGTACGGATCCTTCTCCGGCGGCACGACATCCCTGGCGCTGTCCCTGAGCCTGATGTACGGCACCGGAATCGCCATCCTGGTAGTGGTGTCGGCCCTTTACCGGCTGCTCAAGCGCTCAGCAGTGCGGCGCAGCGAGAGTGTACCGGAGGACTCCGCGGCCGCGGTTTTCCTCGACGCCACACGCTCGGCAACGGAGGAACTCCTTGATGCGCTGGCGCCGTCCCGCGCCCAGCGGCTCCCGTCGTCGGTGCTGCCCGCAGCCGCCTCCCGGGACGCCGTGGCCACGGCCGCGACTACGAAGGAGACTGAACTGCAGAGCAGGGCGGCTCCGCAGGCGAAGAACGCCGGGTCCCAGCCCAAGCAGTCCAGCGTGAAATCCCCGGTGAACAAGAAAGCCCCGGCCAAGAAAAAGTCCAAGTCCTCGACCGCGGCAAAGGCTGCGGCGCGGAATGCTGCCAGCGGTGGAACCGGTCTCAAGAAGGCCGCCTGAGATCCGGAACCGCACTCTCAGGGAGTTGCCAGCTTGCTGACAGGAGCTTTCCAGACCCGTGTCCTAACGTAGTTAATACCTCATAAGGGTGCGAGTGATGAATGGATAGCGTAGTGAACTATCCGGCGCCGGCAGACTAGGGTTGTGTTCCCCCCAACCAACCCCAAGTCTGCCGGCGTTTTTCATGCCTGGAAACTTTCCCGAGACGCGCGGTGCTGCCGTGTGAGTCCTGCCTGGTCTTATCCGGCTGGTTCTAACCGGCTGGTTCTAATCGCCGGGTTCTAGCCGGCGTCGAACCCGTTGAACTCGCCCGTGGCACGGGAATGCTGCTCATCCACGTCCTCCACGGCACCGGGCGCCGCGGGTGACCGTACCCATTCCATGAGTCCGTCCAGCGCCGACGGCAGCCCTTCCGCGGTTATCACCACGGATCCGTCCGCCTGGTTGATGACTGTTCCCGCCAGGCCGAGCTTTAGTGCCTGGCGCATGACCCGGTAGCGAAAACCAACTCCCTGCACCATGCCGCGCACAACGGCCGTGAGGCGGACGTGGTCCCCGGCAGCGGCGGGGCTATTCGGCGAATCCATGCCCCGAAGCCTAGTTCAGCGGCTTGGCAAGCACACCGTTCGCGGCGTCCAGCAGCCTCCCGCTGGAGACAAGCTGGTAGGCCGCTTCGATCTCCGGGGCGAGGTAACGGTCCGGACCCGGTGCCGGGACTACCTCGCGGATGGTGCGGCGGACCTCGGTCGACACCGGAGCGCTTTTGGAGGTGCCGATGCCGCCGTCGCGCATATCCAGAGCCCGTGCAGAGGTGAGCAGTTCGATCGCCAGGACCCGCGCCAGACCGTCCAGAGCCCGCCTCAGCTTCAGCCCTGCCGCCCAGCCCATCGAGACATGGTCCTCCTGCATCGCCGAGGACGGAATTGAATCCACGGAGGCCGGTACGGCGAGGCGCTTGAGCTCCGACACGATACCGGCCTGGGTGTACTGGGCGATCATGTGGCCGGAATCGACGCCGGGGTCAGCCGCGAGGAAGGCATTCAGCCCATGGCTCCGGTTGCGGTCCAGGAAGCGGTCTGTGCGCCGTTCGCTCATGGAGGCCACGTCCGCTGTGGCAATGGCGAGGAAATCCAGCACATACCCCACCGGGGCTCCGTGGAAGTTTCCGTTGGACTCAACCCGTCCGTCGACGGTGACCACCGGGTTGTCGATCGCGGAAGCACGTTCACAGGAGGCGACGTGTTCAGCGTGCGAGAGAGTGGAGCGCGCGGCACCGTGTACCTGCGGTGCGCAGCGCAGCGAGTAGGCATCCTGGACGCGGGTGAATGCCCCGCTCTTCTGCTCCCGGATCAAGGCAGATCCCGCCAGGACATTCCGGATATTCGCTGCGGACTCGGACTGCCCCGGCTGTGGCCGGAGGGCCTGCAGGTCGGCGGCGAACACGGCATCGGTACCCAGCAGCCCTTCCACGCTCATGGCCGCCGCCAGGTCTGCCGTGGTCAGCAGGCGGTGAAGGTCGGCGATCGCCAGGGTCAGCATTCCCAGCATCCCGTCGGTGCCGTTGATGAGCGCCAATCCTTCCTTCTCATGAAGCTCCAGAGGTTCCAGCCCCGCCGCAGCCAATGCCTCGCCCGCACCCATGGCCGTTCCGGCGGCGTCACGCACCATGCCCTCGCCCATGAGGGCCAGCGCGCAGTGGGACAACGGCGCCAGGTCTCCCGAGCAGCCCAGCGAACCGTATTCCCCGATGACCGGTGTGATGCCGGCGTTCAGCAGGGCGGCGTAGGCTTCGGCGACGGCGGTCCGTACTCCTGTGCGCCCGGTAGCCAGGGTGGAGAGCCGGTTGAGCATCAGTGCGCGGACCACTTCGCGGTCCACTTCCGCGCCGGTGGAGGCTGCGTGGCTGCGGATCAGGGAGCGCTGCAGTGCCGTCCGCTGCTCCGGGAGGATCTGCTTGGTCGCCAGGGCTCCGAAACCCGTTGAGACGCCGTAGTGCGGCCGGACATCCGCTGCTAGTGCTTCGATCACGGTGCGTGAGGCATCCATGGCCCCTACAGCCCCGCGGGCGAGCCTGACTTGTGCCCCTTCCCTGGCAACCGCCACGATTTCGGCCGGTTCCAGTGCGCCGGTGCCGAGTTCGACGATGACTGCCGTGCTTTCCTGAATAACCACAAAACCCCGCTCGCGAAAGACGATTGCCACTGCGTGGCATAGACATTTCAATCAGTGAAATGCATTTCCGTGCCGTTCGCAAGCATTCTGTCTGCCGGCGCGATCCGGCATCAGGCAGAATAGGCACATGAGCGCCCCTGTTCCCGTCTCGGCCCCTGTCCTGGAACCACGGGCGCGGCGGCGGATTGCCGCAGAGATATTAATTGTCCTGGGATTGTCCCTGGGCCAGTCCGGTGTTTACGCGATAGTCCGCCTGGCCGACAAGATGACACAGGCGCCCCTGGCAGGGCAGACGACAACCTTGAACCAGTCCCTGGCTCCCAACCCTGTCTTTGACCTGGTGTACCAGCTGCTGGGCATTTTCTTCTCACTGGTGCCCGTGGCCCTGGTGCTCTTCCTGCTGACCGAGCCGGGACGTTCGGCGTTCAGGCGCATCGGATTTACCTTTGCACGGCCGCTGCGCGACTTCGCCCTTGGTTTCGTGCTGGCCGCGGTTATCGGTGCCGGGACGCTGGGCGTCTACGCCGCGGGGCGGGCACTGGGCATCACCACGGCCCTGGTGCCGGCGGCCCTGGACACCTATTGGTGGACCCTGCCTGTGCTGATCCTTTCCGCCATGCGGCACGCCGTCCTGGAAGAGGTCATTGTGGTCGGCTACTTGTTCACCCGGCTCCGGGCGCTGGGCTGGTCGGTTCCGGCGATGATCCTCACCAGTGCGCTCATCCGTGCCAGCTACCACCTCTACCAGGGAATTGGTCCGGGAATCGGAAACTTCCTCATGGGGCTGCTGTTTGGGTACGCCTACTACAAGACCAAGCGCGTGATGCCGCTCGTGATTGCACATGCCCTTATTGATATAGCCGGATTCGTGGGCTTTGCCCTGTTCGGTTCTGCCATTGGAATTGGAGATTAGCGCCGTATGGCATTGAGTACCGTCTGGGGCGAAGCCCTGGATCCTGAGAATGTCCTGCCCGAGTATCCCCGTCCCCAGCTGGTGCGGAACAACTGGATCAACCTCAACGGCCGCTGGGACTACGCGTTGACGCCTGAGAGTTTTGCGGACTCTTCCGCAGCGGGGGAGCAGCCCGCCGCGTGGGACGGGAAAATCGTGGTGCCTTTTTCGCCGGAAGCGCCGCTTTCCGGCGTCGGCCGCCAACTGCAGCCCGGCCAGGTCCTCTGGTACCGCCGCACCTTCACCCTGCCGCAGCCCGGGGACGGTGAGCGTGTGCTGCTGCATTTCGGCGCCGTGGACCAGTCCTGCACAGTGACGGTCAACGGGTGCGACGCCGGCGGGCACGAGGGCGGCTACTTGCCGTTCACCCTCGACATCACCGACTGCCTGCTTCCCGGAGGAACGGAGCAGGAGGTCGTGGTCCGTGTGCTCGACGCCTCGGATACCAACGGCGCTTCCCGCGGCAAGCAGAAACTCGAACGGGGCGGGATCTGGTACACCGCCCAGTCCGGAATCTGGCAGACGGTCTGGCTGGAGACCGTTCCGGCCCGGTGGATTCAGGACGTCGTCATCACACCGCTGGCTACCCTGGACGGGGCGGAGTTGACAGTGCTGGCCGGCGGTCCCGGGGCCGGCGGTTCGTACGTCGGTCACAGCGCGGAGATTACCGTGACAGCCGAAGGCAGGGAGGTGGCCCGGGGGTCTGCCGCTCCCGGAGAGCCGCTTCGGCTGGCGATCCCGGAGCCGAGGCTCTGGAGCCCTGAAGATCCGTTCCTTTATTCGGTGGGCGTGACCCTGGGAGACGACGCCGTCGAGAGTTACTTCGGCCTGCGCACCTTTGGCCGCGGAGCCGGCCCGGACGGGCACCAGCGACTGCTGCTCAACGGCAGGCCGTACTTCCACGCGGGGCTGCTGGACCAGGGGTACTGGCCCGACGGTCTGTACACGGCTCCGTCGGACGCGGCCATGGTCCACGACATCCAGACGGCCAAGGACCTGGGCTTCACCATGCTGCGCAAGCACATCAAGATCGAACCGCTGCGCTGGTACCACCACTGCGACCGCCTGGGGATGCTCGTCTGGCAGGACCTGGTCAACGGCGGGGAAGGCGACGGCAGGGCGCAGGAATGGGTTTCGCTGCCTGGGCGGGGGAGCCGGAGCGACCGGCGGTATGCGAAGTTCGGCCGCAGCGACGCCGCGGGGCGCGAATCGTTCCGGCAGGAAATGCGGGAGACGGTTGACCTGCTGCGCAGCGTGCCCTGCATCGCGCTCTGGGTCCCGTTCAATGAAGGCTGGGGCCAGTTCGACGCCGCTGACATCGCCGCCGAGCTGCGCGCACTGGACCCGACCCGCGGCATCGACCACGCCAGCGGCTGGCATGACCAGGGCGCGGGAGACACCAAGAGCCTCCATGTCTATGCCGTGCCGTTCCACATCCGGAAGCGCTGGCAGCGCGATCCCCGGGCGATCGTGCTTTCCGAGTACGGCGGCTTCAGCCTCCCGCTGGACGGGCACACCTGGAACAGCAAGGTCTTCGGCTATGGCAAGGCACTCAACACGTCCCAGGAACTCGACCATGCCTACTCCGACCTGCACCGGACCCAGATCCTTCCGGCCGTCAGCCAAGGCCTCGCTGCGAGCGTCTACACCCAGCTCACCGACGTCGAGGATGAGGTCAACGGCCTGCTCACCTACGACCGCCGCATCCTGAAGGTCGACGCCGCCGCCGTCCGGAAAATCAATGCTGCGCTTCTGGCTGCCGGGTCGGGTTTGTGAAGCTGAGGGTGTCTGCGGGGTAACCTGCGGAGTCTGCTGCCGGTTTCCGGGCTGCGGGCCGCGGGCTCCGGGTCCTGGGTCTAGGGCGTGCCTGTTCCGCGTTAGGCGCGTGAGCGCTGTTGTGGAAGGCCTGCCCGGAGTAATGCCTGCACCAGGCCGTCCGGGTCGCCCGAGGGTTTGAACAGCTCAGACCAGCTCCAGCGGAGAAACCCTACGCCTGTTGCCCGGATTGCGTCCTCGCGGCGTTTTTCCTGCAGCAGGGCATGTTCGGGCTGGGCCCGGCCGTCCGTCTGAGTCTTTCCGTACTTCACCGTGCCGTCGAATTCGCCAACGAGTTCCTGCTGCTTCCAAAAGAAATCCGTGCGTCCAAGCAGGCGCCCGCCAGGAGAATTGAAACTCTTCTGAAGTTCCGGGGAAGCCGCTGCGGTGGATGATGGCGCGGGAATAGGATTCGCCGGGAGATTCAGACCTCTCATCTGCGAACGTGATGACCCGGATCGCTCTCGCACGCTTGGCCTGTGTAGGCAGGCCCTGTGCCAAGTCCTGCAGGGTGTTTTTCTCCAGCGCCGGGAGTCCTCGCCGCCGGTCGGGGCGGATGGCGTGGTCCATTGCCGGAACTGATTGCTCGAAGGGCAGGTACGCAGCCATGTCCAGAACGGTTTGGGCCCTGGATGTGACGGGCAGTCCGTCGACCGTAGCCAGCGGTTCCAGCAGGCGTCTCCGAGCCCAGCGGAGGTCACCGTGGCTGTGTCCGTTGACGGGAGACAACGCGAGCAGCATGACCTCACGCGCCGTTCCGATCGTCGGAATTCCCCAGATCGCGGCCGCCGACTGCTGGATGAGGACCCGTCGGGTCCTTCCGGATTCTACGGCCGCCGCGAGTCTTAAGCGCTCGCGCTCCCAGGGGCGAAGCCCGGCCCAGGACTGTCCATCCAGATAGACGCCGGGTCTGACCCGGACCAGCTCTCCCCTTGTGCACCGCAGTGCGAGGGAACGACGTCCGGGCCCGTCACGATCGGCATCGACGGAGAAAAGCAGGTCTGCGCTCATGGATCCAGCGTGGAATGCTGCGGGGTCAAACACGGGGTGCAGCAACGAATCTGTGGACAAGGTCAGGCCCTTGCAGCGGGCGGTCCTTGTCGGAAAAACTGCGTTAAGGGCGGAATAATCCGCTAAGGGAAAATCCGGTCATGGCGCCGCGCAGTATTTTCCCAGGAGGTCTAGAAAGTTCCGGAACGCAGCAAAACCGGGTCACAGAATGCAGTGTTTTCCCTTTGTGCAGCGTTTCGGAGGACTGAGTGCAGCAAAACCGCGGAGTGCAGCAAAACCCCGGAGTGCAGCGGAACGCCGGAGTGCAGCGGAACGCCGGCACTGAGCACGGTGGCAAGGCGGCAAGGCGCGCAGTGTGGGCGGGCTAGCCGGATCCCTGGGACGAAGCGCAACCGGATCCCAGGGAAGAAGCACAGCCGGATTCCTGGACGAAGTGCACCGAATCGCCGGAACGCGGGAAGTGGTGGCTGGGAACTAAGCACCGGGACAGCGGCCACAGCCTTCACCAAGACTGACGGGCCCGGCCCGAAGGAGAGGGGAACCCCGGCCACGAAGGCAACGGAACCTAGATCTCGACGAGACCCTTCTCAGTCCCGAAGGTCACAGACATGATGCCGGGGGTTCCCTTGGGGGAGACCCAGGTGACGCCAAGGCCGTCGAGCGGGTTCTCCACCGGCTGGCCGAGCCATTCGGTGACGCGCTGGGCGGACCCGGCAATCTTAAGGGAATCCAGGGAGACTGTGCCCGCAAAGGCACGGGAGGGATGGAGGTCGGCCTTGTCCTCATCCCAGCGGAGCATATAGGGGACCTGCGGGTCGGCGATCAGGCCGTTGATGCCGATCTGCTGCCACGTCAGTTCCTGCCCGTCGGGGAACTTGCGGTTTCCGGGGACGGCGGAGCGGCCGAGCCGTTCCTCGAAAGGTGCGAGGTCGTCCACGGCGACGCACCAGCCCATCCAGCCGCCGCCTGCCTCGGACCGGGCACGGACGGCCTGGCCAAAAGGTGCCTTGTCGGAAGCGGGGTGATTCAGGACCTCAACCACTTCCAGGTACTGCTGGTTGGCCAACGGAATGATCATGTTCCGGGTGCCAAAGCGGGGATGCACCCCGCCCTTCACAAAGTCGGTTCCAAGGGCAGAAGCAATACGTTCCGTGGTGGCCAGCAGGCCGTCGGATTCGCAGGCGTAAGAAACATGATCCAGGCGCATGCGAACATCTTGGCACGTTGTGACCTGTGTCTCGACCAAGGCAAGCCTTAGCTCCGCAAAACGTATCTGGATCTGCGGATTTTCCCGGATTCACGCTGCGTCATATGGGTTGCGCAACTCCGGCTCCGTTGGTTCTATTGGTACAGGTCATGAGTGCCAGCAGATAGCCCCGGCTTGCTGGCCGGCAACCCTCCAACCGCGGTGGGGTGCCCCGGGTGAAGACCTGGCTGGACACCACAAAGGGTGTCCCGGCAAGCGCGGGCCACACGTCTGGTACCGGAGTTCTTCCGGCATCGGTACCTGTGGGGCCCCTGGTCATTAAGGGAGCAACATGTCTGCCAACTGGTCATTCGAAACCCGCCAGATCCATGCAGGACAGGAGCCCGACGCCACCACCGGCGCCCGTGCCCTTCCCATCTACCAAACGACGTCCTTCGTTTTCCCCAGCGCAGAAGCGGCAGCGAACCGTTTCGCGCTCGCAGAGCTGGCTCCGATCTACACCCGGATCGGCAACCCCACCCAGGAAGCAGTGGAGAACCGCATCGCTTCCCTGGAAGGCGGCGTTGGGGCCCTGCTGCTTGCCTCCGGGCAGGCCGCGGAAACCTACGCGATCCTCAACCTGGCCCAGGCAGGGGACCACATCGTGGCCAGCCCCAGCCTGTACGGCGGAACGTACAACCTCTTCAAGCACACCCTGAAGAAGTTCGGCATCGACGTCACCTTCGTCGCCGACCCGGACAACCTGGACCAGTGGCGCGAAGCCGTGCAGCCCAACACCAAGGCATTCTTTGGCGAAGTCGTCTCCAATCCACGCCAGGATGTCCTGGACTTGGAGGGACTTTCCGCCGTCGCGCATGAGGCGGGCATTCCCCTCATCGTGGACAACACGCTGTCCACCCCTTACCTCATCCGCCCCATCGAATGGGGAGCGGACATCGTGGTGCACTCCGCCACCAAGTACCTCGGAGGGCACGGCACCGCGATGGCCGGCGTGATCGTGGACTCCGGCAACTTCGACTTCGCCGCCGATCCGGAAAAGTTCCCCGGCTTCAATAGCCCTGATGAGAGCTACAACGGCCTGGTGTACGCCCGGGACCTCGGGGTCAACGGTGCACTGGGCGCCAACCTGGCCTTCATCCTGAAGGCACGGGTCCAGCTGCTGCGGGACCTCGGTTCGGCAGTATCACCGTTCAACGCTTTCCTGATCGGCCAGGGTCTGGAAACGCTCAGCCTCCGGCTGGAGCGGCACGTTCAAAACGCCGTCGCCGTCGCGGAATGGCTGGAGACGCACGACGACGTCCTTTCCGTCGCGTACGCAGGCCTGAAGTCCAGCCCGTGGTACGAACGAGGCCGCAAGTACGGGCCCCGCGGCACCGGTGCGATCGTGTCCTTTGAAATCGACGGGGGTGTCGAAGCCGGCAAGCGCTTCGTCGATGCGCTCCAGCTGCACTCGCACGTGGCGAACGTCGGCGACGTCCGCTCGCTGGTGATCCATCCGGCGTCGACCACCCACAGCCAGCTGGGGGCGGAGGCCCAGACAGCGGCAGGGGTCAGCCCGGGCCTGGTGCGGCTCTCGGTCGGGTTGGAGCACGTGGATGACATCATTGCGGACCTCGACGCCGGATTCCGCGCCGCCAAGGGAGCATGAAGCACAGCGTGACAACCTATCCAGCCACAGCGCAGCACCCCGTCCACACACTCGACGGAGTGCTGCAGTACGCCTCGATCGGTGAACTCGAACTCGAGACCGGAGGGCGCCTGCCCGACGTCGTTCTCGGCTACGAAACCTGGGGCCGCCTGAACAGTGACGCCTCCAACGCCGTCCTCATTCCGCACGCCCTCACCGGCAGTACCCACGTGGCGCAGGGCAGCACGGAGGAACCGGGCTGGTGGGACGGTCTCGTGGGGCCGGGACGAACCGTGGATACCGACCGTTTCTTCGTGGTCTCCATCAACATGGTCGGTGGTTGCTACGGCTCCACGGGCCCGGCGTCGGCTGACCCCCACGGACTGCACTGGGGATCCCGCTTCCCCTTCGTCACCATCCGGGACTCGGTACGGGCTGAGGCGCGCCTGGCGGACCAGCTCGGCATACGCCGCTGGCACACGGTGCTGGGCGGATCACTCGGCGGTGCACGCGCGCTGGAGTGGGCCGTGACTGAACCTGCCCGGGTCGCACGGTGCGCGGTGATAGCGGCGACGGCGGCCAGCACGGGGGAGCAGATTGCCTTCGCCCAGGCGCAGGTCGAAGCCATCCGGCTGGACCCGGATTACAACGGCGGGGACTACTACAACGGACGCGCTCCGCTCACCGGACTCGGGCTGGCTCGCAGGATCGCTCACATCACCTACCGGTCAGAGGCGGAACTGCAGTACCGGTTCGGCAGGACACCGCAGCCGGGAGAGGACCCGCTGGGGGCTGCCCTGCCGGCCGAGCGCGGCCGCTACCAGGTGGAGAGCTATCTGGACCATCAGGGCCGGAAGCTGGCGGACCGGTTCGACGCCAACAGCTACGTCATCCTCACCGAGGCGCTGATGAGCCACGACGTCGCCCGCGGCCGCGGCAGCCTCGCCGAAGCGCTCGCGGCCACCCAGGCACAGTTCCTCGTGGCGGCCGTGGACTCGGACCGGCTGTACTTCCCGGAACAGTCCCATGAACTGGCAGCCGCGCTGCCCGGAAACAACAGCGTGCACGTGATCAGCGCACCGATAGGCCACGACGGGTTCCTGACGGACATCCTGCAGCTCAAGGACGTGCTCGAGCAGGACTTCTTCGCCTAAGCGCCCACACCGGCGCGGTGGGCTGGCACCATAAAAGGATGCGCAGCAGCATTTCGCAGCGCCGTCCCCGGACCCGGCCCCGCGGGGGCGGGTACTTCCTCTGGGCTGCCTGCGGCCTCGGCCTGTTCCACGCCGGGTTCAGCCTGTATTGGGCGCTCGGCGGGCGATGGCTGCTCGCCACGGTAGGACAGTTCGCTGTTCAGGCCGCACAGGAGGCGCCGCTGGGGGCCGCGTTGCTGCTCGCCGGGACGGCGTTGCTGAAGGCCGCGGCAGCCGTCATACCGCTGGCGGCAGCCTATGGCCAGTTTCCGTTCCCCGGCCTGATCCGGGTCCTCAGCTGGATAGGAGGCGCCGGCCTGGTGGTTTACGGCGGGATCAATGCGGCCGCCGCAGCGGCGGTCCTGGCCGGCTGGATTCCGGCGGGCCCGGGAGCTGACTGGCAGGGCCTGCTGGGGCATGCCCTGCTGTGGGACCCGCTGTTCCTGGGCTGGGGGACCTGTCTGCTTGCCTACCTTTTCGCGTCGCGTCCGGCACGGCCCGGGCCTTAGCGGCACAGTCCCGACCCAGCACCCTCCCGCCCCGGCCCGCGGCCCAGAACCGAGCCTTAGACCGGCCCGGCTCCGGCTGCTTCGGAGGAACCCGGAGGCATCCGTGTGCCGAAATAGGGGCCGGCTTCAGGACGCTTGGGTGAAATGCCGTCCCCTGAGGAACGCCCCCGTACCCGGCGGACCACCCACGGCACCAGGTATTCACGCGCCCAGACCAGGTCTTCCGTGCGCGCGGTCCGCCAGTTCTTGGCGGGCAGATCCTTGACCTTGGCCGGCTCCAGCGTGTGCGGCACCCCGAGCGTCTCCAGCACCATCGCCGCGATGGTCTGGTGTCCAAGCGGTGAAAAGTGCAGCCGGTCCGGTGCCCACATCTGCGGGTTGCTCAGCTCGCGCAGTGCCCACATGTCCGCAATGACGGCGTCGTGCCATCCGGCCACAGTCCTCAGGTTCTCGTTGTAGGTGGCCACCCGTCCGCGGACGCTGCCCAGCACCGGAGTCGCACCGATGTCCGGTCCGGTAAAGAGCACCACCCTTGCGCCGGTTTCCCGCAGGCGGGCAATGGTGCCGTCCATGGTCTCGGCCAGACGGTCCGGATCGCCGCCGGGGCGGATGACGTCGTTCCCGCCCGCGCAGATGGTAACCAGGTCCGGCTTGAGGTCGATCGCCGGCTGGAGCTGTTCGTCGACGATCTGGTTCAGCAGCCGGCCGCGGACGGCCAGGTTGGCGTAGGCGAAGTCCTCGTGTCCGACGGCGAGTTCCTCAGCCAGCCGGTCCGCCCAGCCGCGGTTGCCGCCGGGGCTTTCCGGGCTTGGGTCCCCGATTCCCTCAGTGAAGGAATCACCCAGTGCCACGTACCGGCTGAACGGGTGGTCCGGAGGGGACGGGGCGGGCCGCGGAGCGGTGCCGGTCTGCCGGCCGGAAGATACGGGGGACTGCTGAGCATTTTCGTTCACCGGACCATGATGGCTTGGCCGGGCCCGGCTACGCGACCGTAGGTTCCTTTCCCCGCCATGCCAGAATGAAAGCCATGACTGAAAACGCTCCGTGGAATCCCGTTGTCCTCTTTTCCAAGCCCGAGGAGGAACGCGTCGGAACGCCGCTGCTGGTGCTCTTCCACGGCTACCTTGCCAATGAAGAAGACCTGATGGGTCTGGCGGAATACCTGCCGCAGGAGTTCACGATTGCCTCGGTGCGCGCACCGCTGGCGCTCGGTCCGGGTTTCTCCTGGTTCCCGCTGATGCACGAGCCCGACTACTCAGTTGACCGGGTGGTGAACGCGGTCCAGGATGTCTCCGACTGGCTGGACGGGATCAAGGGAGCGCACAGCAGTGTGACGCTGCTCGGATTCTCGATGGGCATGGCAGTGGCCAGCACCTTGATGCGGCACCGGCCTGAGGAGTTTGCCGCCGTCGTCGGGCTTTCAGGTTTTGTTGTCCCGGCCGAAGGCAACGGATTCTTCCACGACGAAGAGCTCGCCGAACTGAAGGTTCCGTTCTTCTGGGGCCGGGACCAGGCCGATCCCGTGATCGACGCACCGCGGATCGAGTACACCCACGGCTGGCTCAACGGACACACCAAACTGACCAAGGTGCTCTACGCCGGCATGGGCCACAGCATCAACATGCAGGAACTGGGACACGTGAAGGAGTTCCTGACCCACACTGTGCTGGGATCGCGCTAGGAGGCGGAAGCGATCCGGACTGCCTGGCCGTTGACCTCCAAGGTGTCGCCCGCGTGAAGCTGGCGGCCGCGGCGCTCTTCGATCTCGCCGTTGACCTTCACGAGTCCGTTTTCGATCAGTTCCTTGGCCTCGATGCCGTCCTCGGCAAGGTTGGCAAGCTTCAGCGCCTGGCCAAGGCGGATCATGTCGTCACGGATGGGAAGGTCCTGGGGATCAGTTGAACTCATGGGTCTATTCTGCCGGAAACGGACGACGGCGTTTTCCGCCCGGGTGCTTCCGCGCACCGGCGCGGTCCTGACGGCGGCGGGCCCGGCCGGGAGTACTGTGTAACGGTGCCACAGCCTGCCCGCCTTCCTGCCGCCGTCGGTCTTCCCCTGGCGCTCGCCGCCGGTATGGCGATCCCGGCCCAGGCGCGGGTCAACGGCGAACTCGGGCTGGCCCTGGACGATTCCCTTGCGGCGGCCCTGGTCAGTTTCGGCGTCGGGCTGGCGGTGATGATCGTGGTCAGCGCCATCCTGCCGCGCGGACGGGCAGGCTTCGCCCAGATCCTGCCTTCCCTGAAGGAACGGCGCTTTCCGCGGATCTATATCCTGGCCGGCGTGATCGGCGCCTGGTTCGTGCTGACCCAGACCCTGACTATCGCGGTCCTGGGGGTGGCGGTTTTCACCGTGGCGACGGTCGCGGGCCAGACCCTGACCGGACTGCTGGTGGACCGGATGGGGATCGGTCCCGGCGGGAAGAAGGCCCTGACCATCATGCGCGTGGTGGGAGCCGTCTTGACCATCGCCGCCGTCGCCTGGGCCGTCAGCCCCAAACTCTCCGGCACTGGTGGAACAGGGGACTGGCTGCTGGCGGTTCTGCTGCCGCTCAGTGCAGGCATGGCCATGAGTTTCCAGCAGGCGATGAACGGTACCACCGGCATGCACTACGGCTCACCGGTCACGGCGACCCTGCTGAACTTTGTCTCTGGCTTCGCCGCCCTGCTGGCCGTGTGGCTGGTCAAGGTGGCCCTGTCCGGAACGGGCAACCCGCTGCCGGACACCTGGTGGTACTACCTGGGCGGTCCGCTGGGCTGCATCTTTATTGGCGTCGGGGCGATGCTGGTCAAGACGCTCGGTGTCCTGCTGACCAGCCTGGGACTCATCGGCGGGCAGCTGATCGGCTCGCTGCTGCTGGACGTCTTTTTCCCGGCGCCTGGCTCAGTGGTGGTGGCGGCCACGGTGCTGGGCACCGCGCTGACGCTGGCGGCGATTGTCGTCGCCACCCTGCCCTGGAACATGCCCGGGTTCCGGCCTGGGCGGCGGCGGCGAAGCCGGTAAGCAGTACTTGCTCGCGGCAACGAAATAAACGGTAACTTAGCCTAGCCTAAGCTAACCTCTAATAGCGCACGGTTTCGTTGCGTAATTAGCAGCCTGCGCAACGGCCGTAAGTGACCCCGGGCGCGGCCCGGACCAAGGCACCTTATGACTGGCAACTTCCTCATCGGGCTCCGTGAAGGACTCGAAGCTGTCCTTATCGTCGTACTCCTCCTCGCCTATCTGAAGAAAAGCGGGCGGACTGCACTCATTCCCCGGATTTACGCCGGCGCCGCAGCCGCTGCGGCAGTATCCCTGGGCTTTGGGGCCCTTTTGACTTTTGGCCCCCGCGGGCTGACTTTCGAAGCCCAGGAAATCATCGGCGGCACCCTGTCGATTATCGCCGTCGGCTTCGTCACATGGATGGTTTTCTGGATGGCAAAGGCCTCCCGGACCCTCGGAACCGACTTGCAGAACCAGGTGGACCGCGCATCGGACGGGAAGGCCTGGGGCCTGGTTCTGGTGGCTGCACTGGCCGTCGGCCGTGAAGGCCTGGAAACCGCTCTGTTTATCTGGTCAGCTGCGCGGGCCACCGGCCAGACCTGGGAACCGATCCTGGGTGCGGGCCTCGGACTCATCCTCGCCGTGATCCTGGGTGCGCTCCTCCACAAGGGCGCGCTGAAAATCAACCTGAGCCGGTTCTTCACCTGGACCGGAGCAGCCCTGATCATCGTCGCCGGCGGCGTCCTGGCCTACGGCATCCATGACCTGCAGGAAGCCCGTGTGCTTCCCGGGCTGTATTCGCTCGCCTTTGACGTTTCCCACATCATTTCCCCAGGCGGCTGGCTGGCGGCGGTACTCAAGGGCATCTTCAACTTCTCGCCCGCCACCACCTGGCTCGAAGCAGCCGCCTGGGTCCTCTACGTGATCCCGGTGATGTGGTTCTACTTCCGCAGCGTCCGACGCCGCGGCTCCCGCCGGGACGCAAACGCGCCCCGGCCCGTGACAGCGGCTTCCTAACCCCGGCTGTCGTAAGCAACCTAAGGAAAGACCATGAAGGTAAAACCCACACTCGCCCCTGCCGTTCTTCTTGCCGTCACTGCCCTCGCCCTGAGCGGGTGTACGGATAACAACGCAGCCGCCGACGGCGCAATTGCTGTCACCAGCACGGCCGAAGCCTGCACTGTGGCAACGGACACGGTACCCGGCGGAACCATCCGCTTCGATGTCACCAATGAGGGCAGTGAAGTCACCGAGTTCTATTTGCTGGCTGAAGACGGTCTGCGGATCGTCGGTGAAGTAGAGAACATCGGGCCGGGCCTCACGCGCGACCTGGTGGTTATGGCACCTGAAGGCAGCTACTTCACCGCGTGCAAGCCGGGAATGGTGGGAGACGGCATCCGGTCAGCGTTTACCGTGACCGAAGCCCCTGAGGGCGCCGAGATCAGTGCCGACCGGGCCGAGCTGCAGGAAAACGCCGTCAACCTGTACGCAGCGTATGTAAAAGACCAGGCCGCCCAGCTGGTCGAAGGCACCCGTGAGTTTGCCGCGGCGTTTACCGCCGGCGAGGAAGAGACGGCGCGGACTCTGTACCCTCAGGTCCGTATGCACTGGGAGCGCATCGAACCGGTGGCCGAGTCCTTTGGCGACCTTGACCCGATCCTCGACGCCCGTGAAGCGGATCTGGAAGAGGGCGACGAATTCACCGGCTGGCACCGTGCCGAGAAGGACCTGTGGGCGCCGGAGGGCTACACCAAGATGACGGCCGAGGAGCGCACCTATATCGCGGAGAAAATGGTCGCGGACACCGAGGAACTGTTCAGCCGGACCCAGGAGCTGACCTACACCGCTGACAAGCTGGCCAACGGTGCCAAGGAGCTCCTCGACGAAGTCGCCACCGGCAAGGTGACGGGCGAAGAGGAATTCTTCTCCCACACCGACCTGTGGGACTTCCAGGCCAACGTGGACGGTGCCCGGATTGCGTATGAAGACCTTAAACCGCTGCTGGCCGAAAACGACGGCGAGCTCGACGCCTCGCTGGCCGAGAACTTTGAGGCGCTCCAGGAGCTGCTCGACCAGTATCGGGTTGGGGACGGTTTCAAGCTCTACACGGAGCTGAGCGACGAGCAGATCCAGGAGCTTAGCAGCGCCGTCGATTCCCTGAGCGAGCCCCTCTCGAAGCTGACCGCAGCGGTTGTGAAATAGGAGAAGCATCCCATGAGTCCCGAAATGGCAAGTGGGAGTAAACGCCTCAGCCGCCGTGGCCTGTTCACGGCGGCTGGGGCCGGGGGCCTTGGTTTGGCGGCCGGTGCTGCCGGGGCCTTTGCCCTGGACCGGCCGGGCGGACGAAGCGCAGATGATGTGGTGGCTTTCCACGGCACGCATCAGGCCGGGATCACCACCGAGGCCCAGGACCGCATGCATACCGCCGCGTTCGACGTCACCGCGGCGACCCGCTCCTCCCTGATTTCCCTGCTCAAGGACTGGACCGCCGCAGCCGAAGCGCTGACTGCCGGCCGGGAGATAGGCGAGACGGGTGCCGCGGACGGTCCCTACGATGCTCCGCCTGAAGATACTGGTGAAGCGCAGGACCTCCACGCAGCGCACCTCACGCTGACGTTCGGCTTCGGCCGGACTCTCTTTGAGAAGGACGGCGTGGACCGCTACGGAATCGTGGACCGGCTCCCCGCTGCACTGATCGAGCTTCCGCTGTTTTCCGGCGATGCCCTGGAAGAAAACCGCAGCGGCGGAGACCTTGTTGTCCAGGCCTGTGCCGACGACCCGCAGGTTGCCGTCCACGCCGTGCGCAACCTGGCCCGGATTGCTTTTGGGCGTGCGAGGGTCCGGTGGTCCCAGACCGGTTTCGGCCGGACCGCCTCGACTTCGACAGCGCAGCTCACCCCGCGGAACCTTTTCGGGTTCAAGGACGGCACGTCCAACCTGAAGCAACAGGACAATAGCCTGCTTCAGGAGCATCTCTGGGTTTCCGGCAGCCCGGCATCTGAATCGTGGCTGGATAACGGCACCTATATGGTGTTCCGGCGGATCCGGATGCATATCGAGACCTGGGACCGCACCACCCTGCGTGAGCAGGAAGCAGTCACCGGCCGGACCAAGCGGGAAGGGGCGCCGCTCTCGGGCGGAACGGAGTTCACAGCACCTGACTTTGCACTGCCCGGACGGAAGGGCCCGCTGATCGATCCCCTCTCCCACGTGGCGCTGGCCCATCCGGACAACAACGGGGGCGTCCGGATGCTGCGCCGGGGCTACAACTACGTTGACGGTTCTGACGGCCTGGGCCGCCTGGACGCCGGGCAGGCCTTCATCGCCTTCGTGGTGGATCCGAGGACGCACTATGTCCCGATACAGTCCGCCATGTCCAAGCAGGATCTGATGGCTGAATACCTGCGCCACACAGGCAGCGGGCTCTTTGCCGTGCCCCCTGGTGTTTCGCCGGGGGGCTACGTGGGGGAGTCCCTGTTCGAGGCCTGACCGTAACTTTTGCGGACGTTGTAGGCGCTGAGAGACAGACAAAGACCGTCCGGTGGAATGCTCCACCGGACGGTCTTTGTCTGTCTTGCCGCTGCTAGGCGCGGCGCCTCCTGCTGATGACGAGCCAGGCACCGGCGGCCAGCAGAACCAGCGCTGCCCCGACCATGTAAGGCAGGGCCTGGCCTGCACCTGTCGCCGCCAGGCGCGTGCCGCCGGTGTCAGTATCCGCGGTGTCTAACGCCTGTCCCGCAGTTCCCGGACCGGACGCCCCCTCAGCGCCGGAATCGGACGTGTTGCTCCCGCCCGGTGTGCCGCCGTCGCCAGGCGTGCCGCTCTCGCCAGGCGTGCCGCCGTCGTCGGGCTGGCCGCTGTCGCCCGGTGTGCCGCCGCCCTCCGGTGTTTCGGGAGCCGCAACGGCCGCTGCGAGCAGGAACATGGTGACGGCGTTCCCGCCGCCGGAAACCACGTCTGGACTGCCGTCAGCATTCAGGTCCGCTCCCGAGCCGACTGCGGTTCCCCCGGCGGTGCCCAGATGCAGACCGTCCTCGGCCGTGAGGTCAGCCAGCGATACTGTTCCAGCGCCATTTCGTATCCCGTAGGAGACCCAGACGTCACCGCTGCCGGCGGCGCCGATGAGGATCTCGGGAACACCGTCGGCATTGATATCGGGCACCCCGGATACTGAAGCACCTGTGCGGCTGTCGTCAGCCGCTCCCTCGATCCAGTAGCCCCGTTCCTGCATGTCGCGGGCGGGGCAGCCGAGGTCAGCGGTCCCGGTGCTGCACGTGTAGACGGTCGGACCATCAGACTCCGGATCCGTCATCACCGGTGCGGGCGCCGCGGAGCCCAGGATGACCGCGACACCGCCGTTGCGGGGAGCTCCCTCACGCGAGGCGCCGTCGGCGCCCACGGCCAGGTCGGCCAGGCCATCCCCGTTGACGTCGCCGATGCCGGCGACGGATGCACCTAAGCGGTCCCGTTCCCGCTCCGGGCCGTAGACGGCAAAGCCGTTTCCGCCCAGCGCTGCCAGGTCAACGCCTGCTGACCCCCAAATCGCGTATGCCGCTCCGGAAGAGGCGACGCCCGTTCCCCAGGGGGAGGCGGTGTATGCGGAAACCAGGAGATCGTCCCGGCCGTCGCCGTTGACGTCGCCGCCGGGGCTGACTGTGCCCATGCGGTCTTGAGCGGCTGCTCCGTCGATGGTGCGGATCACCTTGCCGGCGTCACGCTGCACATCCACGTTTTTCACGGAGGTCTGTCCCTTGATGATCCAGACCCTTCCGCTGTTGGTCCGGTCGTTGTAGTCGGCCAGGATGTCTCCGACGGCAATGTCCGCGAGTCCGTCGCCGTCGGCATCGCCGGCCGCGGACACGGCAAAGCCGAAGTTGTCCGTTGACTTGTCGCCGGAGACCCTGTCAGCGGCGCCCGGATCTTCAATCACAAATCCCCGGGCGCCAAGGAAATCAAGGTCCACGGAGGTGAAATCCCGCTGCCCGAAAATGACCGTGGCCTGCTGGTAGTTCCGGCTGCCCGCACCCAGCACAAAGTCGTCCAGGCTGTCTCCGTTGACGTCTCCGAGGCAGGATACCGACCAGCCGACCCAGGCTCCGCCCGGGACCGTGACAGACGGACCGTCAATCCGGATGGTCCCGGAAAGATCAGGATCCGCGACGTCGCCGCTCTTTGCGGCGGCCGAGCCGAGGGCAACATAGGCTGCTCCCGTGTTGGGGAAGCCGGGACGGTCCCATCCCCAATCGCCCAGGACGGTGTCTTGGACCCCGTCACCATTGATGTCGCAGGACGTGCTGCTGACGCTGAAGCCAAGCGTGCCGTTCGGCTCGCCCTGCCACTGGCTTTGTGCCAGGGCCTGCGGCGTTTCCGCCGCAGTGGCCGGGAGCGCGGACACCGCCAGGGATCCAGCGGCCAGAAGGACCCCGGCTGATCCCGCGGCAAAGTATCTCCGCGGCATGGAAAGGGTGGAATTGTTCATGTTCTTCATTGCTCGTTTCGGCTCAGTTGGGGGCGTGGACGCCGTTGTTCTTGCCGAAATCGGCGGAGGTGTCGAATTTCTGGGTGCTCAGGGTTGCTGCACTGGTTGCGGTACCGGGAACCAGATGCTGCCGGATGCTGCCGGTGAACTCGGTGTCCTGTCCGTTCGTACCGTAGGGGTCGGTAAACACGGTGCCGGTCGAGGCAGCGCTGACGGAGTTTTGGTTCAGGTAGAAGTCACGCTGTGCCCCGTCAAAGGGCGAGGCCGGGTCCTGCCAGTCCAGCCCCGCAGCATCCTTCACTGTGCTCCAGGGAAACGCTGCGGCTGCGTTCGCTCCCCAGGCAAGGTTCACGGGACGGGAAATACCGTTGGAGGTATCGGTGCTGTTGGCTGCGTCGTAATAGCGGCTGGGGTTGCGTACCCCGAACCACGGATCGAAATGGGCCAGCACGTTCCCAGCCTTGTCCGTGATGAGGTTTTCGCCCTTCCAGAGTTCGTACATGCCCCACAACGATGCATCGTCGCCGGTAGCGTGCAGCTGCACACAGCCGGCATCTGGGATAAGCCGGATTCCGCCGTAACCGGCCGGCAGTTTGCTTCCGTGAGTGGCCACCCGATCGTTCGCGCCGCAGTTCTTGTGGAACTCGTTGGAGTTTCCGAACTTGCTCAGCGTCGTCGAGATGATCTCGGTTCCGTCTGAACATCTGCTTGCGTAAATGGCCTCATGTGCGTTGTTGGACGTTGCGTCGGGGGACCAGCTGCCCTGGTGCTGCTTGATGAGGAAATCGCAGGTGACCACGGCGCCGGCCGAGTCGAGGACCCAGTCACGGTTGACGTCCAGAAGCTGCACGTTGTTGGCTACGAAGATTTTGTGGCCTGCGTTGTCTTCATGGCGCATGGCCATACCCTCATGCGCCGCACCGTACGTCATGAGCGCTTCGCTGGCGTAGCCGAAGGGAATGCCGGTTTTGCCGTCGGCGTCTTCCGGGGTGAGGTAGTCGACAACCCAGCCATAGATGTTCGAGGTGCGCGGATCAGCGCCGTGCTCGTGCCCGAAAGTGCACAGCTCGCCGGTGGCCGGGTCAGTCACCTGCGCGGGATGCCACGTGGGGTAGATCTTGCCGTCCGGACCGAGCGCCGTGAAGGAAGCATGCAGTTCGGCCGTGCACGTGTCGTACTTGGTCGGCTTCCAGTTCCGTTCCAGGTAGGCCGTGGAATACGGCGAATCCGGCGCCGAACCGTGATCGTGTCCGGTGCCGGCAGTCGCCGAGGGGGTTGCCGCCGGTGTTGCAGCGGGCGAGGATGCTTCGGGGAAGCTCTCTGCGGTGCCGGAAGGTGTTGGGCTTGGCTCCGGACTCGGCTCCGCTGACGGGGAGCCGTGGTCGTGCTCCTGCAGGAGAAGGGGCGTGGGCTCCGCTGTAGCCAGGGATTCCGGCTCCGCCAGGTCCATTGCCGAGGCCGCCGTGGCGGTGATGCCTGCCAGGCCGGAGCCGACAAGTGCAGCTGCCGCGACCGCCACGGCGAAAGGCCGCCAACCGCGCGGTTTATCCGTCCGGGATTCTTGGAAAATCATGTTTTCGGGGTTCAAATTCGACCTAATCCGACCGCGGCAAAGCCCGGCCTAGGTGGGGGTGGAGACGACATAAGGGTGCTTGACTAAGGTTAGGAATACCTAACTTTGCCTAGGTGACTCTATAGATTTCCGACTTACGCAACAAAACCATGTCCTATTTTTACGGCCAGGGTGGTCATGCGTTTTCCGGCGCTGGAACTTCGGGGGGAACATGCCGGGCGTCCGGCCCCGGCGACGAAAGCGCGCCGGTAACAGGCTTTCGCCCGCGTGACCTTAAGCTGGTAGTTATAGGTTTTGCCCTCCGCCGCCTTCCCGCGCACCTCCGCGCCGGAAGGGAGGCCGGTAAGGGATCAGAAGCGGACCGCACCCAGCGGCCTGCGCGAGCAGAAAGAACGGCGGTACCATTCACATGGCTTCGACCAAATCCAAACTGGATCCGATCATCTCCCTGGCCAAGCGCAGGGGCTTCGTCTTCCAGTCGGGTGAGATCTACGGTGGTTCCCGTTCCGCCTGGGATTACGGACCCCTCGGCGTTGAACTCAAGGAAAACATCAAGAAGCAGTGGTGGCAGAACATGGTCCGCGGCCGCGACGACGTCGTAGGCCTGGATTCCGCCGTCATCCTCCCGCGCGCCGTGTGGGAAGCCTCCGGCCACGTTGAAGTCTTCTCCGACCCGCTGGTCGAGTGCCTGAGCTGTCACAAGCGCTACCGCGCCGACCACCTCGAGGAAGAGTACGAGGAAAAGAAGGGGCGCGCCCCGGAAAACGGCCTTGCCGACATCGCCTGCGCCAACTGCGGCACCAAGGGCCAGTGGACCGAACCGCAGGAATTCTCCGGCCTGCTCAAGACCTTCCTGGGCCCCGTGGCCAATGAAGAGGGCATGCACTACCTGCGCCCGGAAACCGCGCAGGGCATCTTCGTGAACTTCAACAACGTGCTCACCACCTCCCGCAAGAAGCCGCCGTTCGGCATCGGCCAGATCGGCAAGAGCTTCCGCAACGAGATCACCCCGGGCAACTTCATCTTCCGCACCCGCGAATTCGAGCAGATGGAGATGGAATTCTTCGTCGAGCCCGGCACGGACGAAGAATGGCACAAGTACTGGATTGAAGCCCGGAAGAACTGGTACACCGACCTGGGCATCGACCCGGAAAACCTGCGCCTGTTCGAGCACCCGCAGGAGAAGCTCAGCCACTACTCCAAGGGCACCACGGACATCGAATACCGCTTCGGTTTCCAGGGCTCGGAGTGGGGCGAGCTTGAGGGCATCGCCAACCGTACCGACTTCGACCTCGGCACGCACTCCAAGCACTCCGGCACGGAGCTCAGCTACTTCAACCAGGCCACCAACGAACGCTTCACGCCGTACGTCATTGAACCGGCCGCCGGTCTGACCCGTTCCTTCATGGCCTTCCTGGTGGACGCCTACACCGAGGACGAGGCACCCAACGCCAAGGGCGGTGTGGACAAGCGCACCGTGCTGCGCCTGGATCCGCGCCTGGCTCCGGTCAAGGCTGCCGTCCTTCCGCTGAGCCGCAACGAGGACCTGTCCCCGAAGGCCAAGGACCTGGCTGCCCAGCTGCGCCGGAACTGGAACATCGACTTCGACGACGCCGGCGCCATTGGCCGCCGTTACCGCCGCCAGGATGAAATCGGTACCCCGTTCTGCATCACCGTGGACTTCGACACCCTCGAAGACCAGGCCGTGACCGTGCGCGAGCGCGATTCCATGGCGCAGGAGCGCGTCAGCCTGGACAAGGTCGAGGGTTACCTCGCCGAGCGGCTGATCGGCGCGTAATGGCTGTTCAGTTCCGTGAATGGCGCGAGGACGATGACCTGACGCTGCTCCAGCTCTGGGGTGACCCGGAGACCGGCGAAGCCGGGCACTTCCGGGCCGTCCTGCGGCCGTCGTCCAACGAGCCGTGGAGCCGCTGCATCGTGGCGGAGGACGACGGCGTGCCGGTGGCTGCGGGCGTGGTCTACGAGACCAGCCTGCACCCGGACCGCCTGTGGGTGTACATCGAGGTGGCACGGGACAACCGGCGTGCGGGCCTTGGGTCCACACTGCTGGGCATGCTGCGCAAGGAAGCCGAGAACGCGCCGTCGGGTGTTGCCAAGCTGCGCGCGAAGGTGGAACCGGATACCCCCGGCGCTGCCTTCGCAGCTGCTGCCGGGCTGGAACCAATCCAGCGCTCCCGGGTTGTGGTGGTGGAGCCGGGCAGGATCAAGCTGCCCGTATTCGAAGACCACGGCCCCCAGTTGGAGGAAGCAGCCACCGGGTCGGTGGAGCTGACCCGTGCCGTCGCGGACTTCTACAACGCTGTCCATGACTGGGACCGGGCAGACATGAGCCTGGGCCGCGCGCAGCAGATGCTGCTCAACGATGCCACCGGGGCTTCCGGTGCCGTCGTGCTGCGGGACAAGCCGAAGAACGAAGGCGGGAAGATCGCCGCCTTCGCTGTCAGCTACACGTCCGAGCGCACCGATGCTCCGGCGGACGTGCTGCTGGGCTGGGACACCTCCCTGGCGGAAGCCGAGGCGGAAGCTGCCGTGGCGTCACTGCTGGCCATGCTGGCCTACCAGTACCCGGTGCAGCTTGAGGTTGACGGATCCATGACGGCACTGGTCCGGGTCCTGGAGCCGCTGCTGGCTTCCGGCGCCGCCCGCCAGGACGGTCCCGAGACCCTGATCGTCAGCAGCTAGTTTCCTCGCTCCCTCTCCGCCGAGATGGCAGAAAGTGCCCTTTTCAGCTCTGAAAAGGGCACTTTCTGCCATCTCGATGCCCTTTCCACGATGTAAGGACGCCCCGCATGGGACACAGCCACCTGCCCTCCCCGGGCGCGCCAACGCGTGCAGCGTTGGCCGCCCGGCGGCGGGCCAACCGTTTGCTGGCCTGGATACTGGTGCCCCTGGGACTGCTGGCCTTCGCCGGAATGGTGGCGCTCTGGCCCAGCGGACAGCCGGGGGAGATCACCGTTGCCGATCCGTATGCGACGGCCGACGGCGTCAGCATCGACACGGGCGCTGTCCAGAGAGTCGTGGAAGAGGACTGCCCATCATCCGCGGCGCTCACGGAGGCCGGAGCCCAGGCGCCGCAGTGCCAGGTGGCCTACACCCTGCCGCCCGGCGGGGGAGAGGCGCTGCCGGTGGAAGTTCCTCCGGAAGTTGCCAAGACCAACGCGGTGGAGCCGGGCGACACGATCCGCTACCTGAACCTTCAACACGTCATGGTGGAGAACGGGGCGCCGCCGTACATCTTCATGGACTTCGTCCGGAGTGTTCCGATCGCCGCACTCGCCGTGCTCTACGCCGGCGTGGTCATCGCCGTCGCCCGCTGGCGCGGCCTGCGCGCACTCATCGGACTGGGCGGAGCCTATGCCGTGCTGGCCGGTTTCATCCTGCCGGGCCTGGTGGAGGGCAAGCCGCCGCTGCTGCTGGGGCTGGTCGGATCCAGCGTGATCATGATCGGAGTCCTGTACTTCGCGCACGGCTTCTCCGCCAGGACCTCGACGGCGCTGCTGGGCACGCTCTTTGGCCTGGCCATCACGGCGGGGCTGGCTGCCTGGGCCACGGACGCTGCGCACCTGGTCGGGGTCGACAATGAGAACGCCTACACTCTGATCAACGCCTCGGACCAGCTCTCCATCTCCGGAATCATCCTCTGCGGACTCATTATTTCCGGCCTTGGTGTCCTCAACGACGTGACGATCACCCAGTCCTCCGCCGTCTGGGAAATGTACGAACTGGCCCCCGGCGCTTCCGCCAAACGGCTCTTCGCCGGAGCCATGCGCGTGGGCCGCGACCATATTGCCTCCACCGTCTACACCATCGCGTTCGCCTATGCCGGGGCGGCGCTGCCGGTGCTGATCCTGGTTTCCCTGTACGACCGCACGCTGATGGAAACGCTGACCAGCGGCGAGCTCGCGGAGGAAGTCATCCGCACCCTGGTGGGCTCCATCGGCCTGGTGCTGGCCATTCCGGTGACCACCGCCGTCGCTGTCCTGGTGGTCAAGGCCGTGGGCCTGTCCGGTGCCCGGCCGGGCTCCGGTAACGAAGGCACAGGGGACGGCTACGGAGCGGCCGGCTCCGGAATAACCGGCGGCTCGAACGTGAACGTCATGCCCAGCAGCCAGACCAGCAGCAGGACCACCGGCAGGTGAAGAATGAACTGCAGGAACGTGAATCCCACCAGATCGCGGGCCCGCAGTTTCAGCACGGCCAGCAGCGGCAGCATAAAGAACGGGTTGATCAGGTTCGGCAGGGCCTCGGAGATGTTGTAGATCTGCACCGTCCAGCCCAGGTTCATCTCAACGTCCGTGGCTGACTGCATGACGTAGGGTGCTTCCACCAGCCACTTGCCGCCGCCGGAGGGAACAAAGATTCCCAGGATCACCGTGTAGACCGCAATGACCACGGCAAAGGCGCCGCCGGATCCGATGTCGGTGAAGAAGCCTGCCAGATGCCCGGAAAGGGTCTTTCCGCCGGCGCCTTCAGCTTCGGTGAGGATAGCGGCCATGGAGGCATAGAGCGGGAACTGGACCAGGATTCCGGCTGTGGCCGGAACTGCTTTGGTAACTGCCTGAAGGAAATTGCGGGGAGTGCGGTGCAGGACCAGCCCGAGCACCAGGAAGACCAGCAGGTAGGCATTGAGGCTGGAGATGACGCTGAGGAACGGTTTGGTCACAAAGGAGGAGACCAGCCAGCCTGCGGTCAGCAGGCCGATCAGCGCCGGAAGGATGGCACTGTATTCCAGCCACTCACCGGGCCGCTCACGCTTTGATGCCGGCTCCGGCTGGTCATTCAGGTCCACGCCAAGATCCTCAGCTGTGCGGATGGCGCCTCCGCGCGGTGCGGACAGATGGGCGATCAGCGTGGTCAGGGCAATCAGGATCAGGCAGGTCAGCATCGACTGCCAGGTGAAGATCGTCTTGCCGAAGTCCAGGACGCCGGTGATCTCCAGGAGCGCCGGGGGCAGCGACGCCGCCGTGGCCTGGAGCTGCGCAGCGGAGGAGGACAGGCCGAGTGCCCAGACTGCGCCGAGGCCCATGAACGCCGCTGCGCCCAGCGCCCGGTAATCGACCTGCAGGTCCTTGCGGCGGGCAATCGCCCTGGCCAGCAGCCCGCCGAAGACAATGCTCAACCCCCAGTTCAGGATGGAAACTGACATGGAAAGGAACGCCACAAAGCTGACGGCGGTGGCCGGGGCCTGGGGCACCCGGGCGAGCCATGCGATCAGCCGCGCCACCGGGGGAGAGGTAGCCACTACATAGCCCGTAAGGACCACCATGGACATCTGCAGGGTGAACGCGGTCAGGTCCCAGAAACCGTCCCCAAAGGAATCCACCACTGCCTGCGGAGATGAACCGTTGAGGAACGCCCCGAGGGCAACAAGAACCACGCCGCCCAGAGCGAAGATATACGCGTCGGGAAACCACTTTTCCGTCCAGCGGGCCAGCGCCTGGGCGACCCTCGCGAGCCCTCTCTCGGAACCTGCGGACCGCTGTGTCGCCGTTGACATGGTGGGACTCCATCTTCTCGGTGCTTCCCGGCTGCGGCGTTGAAGCCGGGAAGCCTGCTGGCCCGAGGGACTGGCAGGCTGCCTGCACGATAGAAAGTGTTTCGGCAGGCAGTCAATACCCCCTGCCCGAACTGGTGGCAGGAAGTCCAGGGGCGCAGGATTTGCACCGGCTTGCGAGAATAGGACAGTGAGCGTTGTAACCCAGAAGACCAGGCTTGAGCTGCCGCCCCTGAAACTCGGCGGGCTGACCGTGGATACGCCGGTGATCCTGGCCCCCATGGCCGGTATTACGAACAAGGCGTTCCGCCGGCTGTGCCGCGAGTACGGCGGCGGGTTGTATGTGACGGAGATGGTGACGTCGCGGGCCCTGGTTGAGCGTTCCCCCGAGTCGATGCGCATCATCGAGCACGACGACGACGAAGCCATCCGCTCCGTCCAGCTCTACGGCGTGGATCCGGTGACCGTGGGAGCCGCTATCCGGATCCTCGTCGACGAGGACCGGGCCGACCACATCGACCTGAACTTCGGCTGCCCGGTCCCCAAGGTCACCCGCAAGGGCGGCGGTTCCGCCCTGCCCTGGAAACTTGACCTGTTTACCGCGATCGTCCAGACCGCTGTCCGCGAGGCCTCCAAGGGCGGCATCCCGCTGACCATCAAAATGCGCAAAGGCATCGACGAGGACCACCTCACCTTCCGCGAAGCCGGCAGGATTGCACGGGACGCCGGCGTTGCGGCCGTCACCCTGCACGGCCGCACCGCGTCCCAGTTCTACTCCGGCAAAGCCGACTGGAACGCCATTGCCGAACTGCGTGAATCCCTTCCCGACGTGCCGGTGTTGGGCAACGGCGACATCTGGTCCGCCGAGGACGCAATAGCCATGGTCGAGCAGACGGGGGTGGACGGCGTCGTCATTGGCCGCGGATGCCCGGGCCGGCCCTGGCTCTTTGCCGACCTGCAGGCAGCTTTCGAAGGCAGCGATGAGCGCCACCGCCCCGGATTGCAGGAAGTGGCCGACAGCGTCTACCGGCACGCCGAACTGCTGGTGGAGACCTTCGGCAACGAGATGATCGCCCTGCGGGACATCCGCAAGCACATGGCCTGGTACTTCAAGGGCTACGTGGTGGGGGGAGACCTGCGGGCTAAGCTGGCAACAGTGCCTTCCCTGGAGGTCCTCCGCGAACTTTTGGCCCAGCTGGACCCCACTGCTCCCTACCCGGGCGCGGACGCCGAAGGTCCCCGCGGCCGGGCAGGCACACCCAAGAAGACAGCCCTGCCGGAAGGCTGGCTGGACGGCCGGGAACTGAACCCCGCCCAGAAAGCCATCATTGCGGCAGCCGAACTCGATGTATCAGGTGGCTAAGAATTCATGACCCTCCCGCAGGTTTTCCGCATTGCCGGCTACACCGACGTCGACCTGGCGCGCTGGGTAGCCGAACCGGCCAAGAGCACCCACCGCACCCAGTTCGGGCGCGACCGTGCCCGGGTGCTGCACTCATCGGCGCTGCGGAGGCTCGGGGCCAAGACGCAGGTGGTCGCTCCGGACACTGACGACTTTGTGCGCACCCGGCTGACCCACAGCCTCGAGGTGGCCCAGGTGGGCCGTGAACTGGGGAACGCGCTGGGCTGCGATCCCGACGTCGTCGACGCCGCCTGCCTGTCCCACGATCTGGGGCACCCGCCCTTCGGGCACAACGGCGAAACGGCGCTGAACGACATCGCCCATGCCATCGGAGGCTTCGAAGGCAACGCCCAGACGCTGCGGCTCCTGACCCGGCTGGAACCCAAGATCATTGCGGCGGACGGCTCGCCGGCCGGGCTGAACCTGACCCGCGCCAGCCTGGATGCGGCCTGCAAGTATCCGTGGTCCGCCGTCGATGCACCGCTGGTCAACGGACACCGCACCACCAAGTTCGGCGTTTACGAGGACGATCTTCCGGTCTTCACCTGGCTCCGGGACGGCGCTCCGGCCGGACGCTCCTGCCTCGAGGCCCAGGTCATGGACCTGGCCGACGACATTTCGTACTCCGTGCACGACGTCGAGGACGCCATCGTTGCCGGCCACGTGCAGCTGAAGTGGCTGGACAACCCCGACCAGCGGGCCCGCGTGATCGGGTATACCCAGCAGTGGTATGTGCCCACGGCTGAAGCCGCAGCTGTCGATGAGGCCCTGGCACGGCTGGAAGCGGAACCCGTCTGGGTCCGGGAAGCCGACGGCAGCCGCCGCTCCATGGCTGCCCTGAAGGATATGACCAGCCAGCTGATCGGCCGGTTCTGTTCGAGCGCCATGGACGCGACCCGGGAGATCTACGGACCGGACCCGCTCACCCGGTACAACGCCGCGATGGTGGTTCCGGAGGAAACGCAGCTCGAGATCGCCGTGATGAAGGGCCTGGCCACGACGTTCGTGATGACCACGGACCAGCGCCAGCCGCTGTACGAACGCCAGCGTGAGGTCCTGACAAATCTCGTGGCCCAGCTTTCGGCCACGGGCGACCGCCACCTGGAGCCGATGTTCGCCGCCGATTGGCGGGAAGCGGCCGACGACGGTGCCCGGCTGCGCGTCGTCATCGACCAGGTCGCGTCGCTCACCGACGGCTCGGCGCTGGCCCTGCACGAACGCCTGGTCGGTCCCGTTCCCGCACTCTGGTAGGAATCCGGGTTTGGTCCCGGGGAATAAGGTAGAACCATGGCCGGCCTGATTAAACGCGAAGACATTGATGAAGTACGTTCCCGGACCGACATCAAGGCGGTTGTGGACGGGTATGTCACGCTCAAGTCCGCCGGAATTGGCTCCTACAAGGGCCTGTGCCCCTTCCACGACGAACGCTCCCCGTCCTTCCACGTCCGCCCCCAGGTAGGCACCTACCACTGCTTCGGCTGCGGGGAGAGCGGCGACGTGATCTCCTTCGTGCAGAAGATGGACCACGGGTCCTTCTCCGAGACCGTGGAAAAACTGGCCGCCCGTCTGGGCTACGAGTTGCACTACGAAGACGGTGGCACCGGCCCCCGCCGCGAAGACGTCGGCAAACGCCAGCGCCTGCTGGATGCCCACAAGGTTGCCGCGGAATTCTTCCGTGCCCAGCTCATCACGCCCGGGGCAGCCGCAGCCCGGAATTTCCTGGCCGAGCGGGGCTTCGACCCGGCAGCAGCCGAACACTTTGGTGTGGGCTACGCCCCGCAGGGCTGGGATTCTTTGCTCAAGCACCTCACCGGCAAGGGCTTTACCCGCGAAGAACTGGCGCAGACCGGGATGTTCTCCACCGGCTCCGATGCTTCCCGGTTCTACGACCGGTTCCGCGGCCGCCTCATCTGGCCCATCCGCGACCTCACCGGAGCCACCATTGGGTTCGGTGCCCGCAAGCTGTACGAAGACGACCAAGGTCCCAAATACCTCAACACCCCCGAAACGCCGCTCTACAAGAAATCCCAGGTCCTCTACGGCATCGACCTGGCCAAGCGGTCCATCGCCAAGAACCGCCAGCTCGTGGTTGTTGAGGGGTACACGGATGTGATGGCGTGCCACCTTGCCGGCATCACCACCGCCGTCGCCACCTGCGGCACCGCCTTCGGCACCGACCACATCAAGATTGCGCGCAGGCTGCTCTCCGACGACGGCACCGGGGGAGAGGTCATCTTTACCTTCGACGGCGATGCCGCCGGGCAGAAGGCCGCACTGCGCGCCTTCGAGGAAGACCAGCGCTTTACGGCGCAGACCTTCGTGGCCGTGGATCCGAACGGCATGGACCCCTGCGACATCCGGCAGCAGAAGGGTGACGCAGCCGTTGCGGAACTGATCCGCTCCCGGCGCCCGCTGTTCGAGTTCGCGATCCGCTCCACGCTGGCCAAATTCGACCTGAACACGGTCGAAGGACGCATCGCTGCCCTGCGTGCGGCGGCTCCGGTCGTAGCGGACATCCGGGATCCGGCCATGCGCCCGGCCTACGCGCGTGAACTCGCGGGGTGGCTGGGCAGCGAAGTCGATGACGTGCTGCGCGCCGTCAACGGGGCAGCCAAGCGCCAGCGGGAGGGCAGCGGCCGTCCCGGCGCGGCACCCGGAGGGCAGGACGGCGGCAGTCCGGGAGCGCAGCGGGAGCCCCAGCAGCAGGGACGCTTCCTGGACAGGAACCAGGACCAGGGTGCACGGACGCAGCCCGCCCAGCCGCAGACCTTCCCGCGCCCTGATCCCAACGATCCAGCAGCGCGGATGGAACGCCAGGCGCTGGAAGTGGTGCTGCAGCAGCCTGGACTGCTCGACGAGGGCCAATGGGAACGGTTCAAGGCAGCACGCTTCACCGTCCCGGCCTATCTGGCAGTCCACAACGCCGTCCGGGCTGCGGGCCAGGTCCCGCCGTCCGCCGCTGCTTGGGTGGAGCAGGTGCGCCAGGAACTGCCGGACGCGCTGCGCGGGTTTGTCAGCGAACTTGCCGTGACTCCGATCCCCGCACGGGATGCGGACGCGCTGGCCCTGTACTGCCGGGATATCCTTAACCGCCTGTTCGAGCTCCAGGTGACGCATCTGAAAGCGGAGAAACTCGGCCAGCTCCAGCGGCTGGATCCAAATGCTGATCCGGCCCTGTTCCAGCAGCTCAACCGTGAACTGATGGAACTGGAGATGCAGCGCCGGGCCCTGCGTGAAATCCAATAACCGGGGCTGCCGCCGGTGTCCGGACTGCTTTCCGGCAGGCTCCGGGCCCAGCCGCACCGTGGACGAAACGGATTTCGTTTCTCGGCAGATCGTCTGTAGAGTAATAGTCGCGCTTTCCCCCGTAGCTCAATTGGCAGAGCATTCGACTGTTAATCGAAGGGTTACTGGTTCGAGTCCAGTCGGGGGAGCAAATGGGCTCCTGACCTGTAGAAATGCAGGTCAGGAGCCTTCTTCCTGTCCGTCGGACGGCGCCGGGAAGACAGGAGGAGCGGTTCGGTGACAGCCGCAACATCCTGTAGACTGAGTGTCGCCGCTTTCCCCCGTAGCTCAATTGGCAGAGCATTCGACTGTTAATCGAAGGGTTACTGGTTCGAGTCCAGTCGGGGGAGCCACCTGAAGAACCCCGCAGGGCCCTGTGCCTGCGGGGTTCTTCTCTTTTCCCGTGTCGTCCATTACGGATTTCCACCCGGCCGTGGCTACACTGGTTCTCTGCCGCTTCAAAGTGCACTGGACCCATCCGCAGCCCGGTGCCGCAGCGGCAAGGGCGCAACTATCCTGATGCCCGCACCGGAACCCTACTGTTCCGCTTCCTCCGCATACGCTGCGGCCGCTGATCCAGCCGGCCCAGACGCGGCCTTTTCGGTCCTTCATCAGGAGTTCTCGCATGACATCCACTTTTGCCCCAGCCGCAGCCATCTCCAGCGAAGAAATCTTTGCCGCCCACGAGGGCGGCAAGCTCTCCGTCGAGACGAAGCAGCCGCTGGATTCAACCCGCGCCCTTTCCATCGCCTACACGCCGGGCGTCGCCCAGGTCAGCCGCGGGATCGCCGCTGATCCCGGCATGGCTGCCACCCACACGTGGGCCTCACGGCTGGTCGCAGTGGTCAGCGACGGGACCGCTGTCCTGGGTCTGGGGAACTGCTTCCCTGCCCGTCATGGAAGGAAAATCGGCGCTCTTCAAGACCTTCGCCGGGTTGAACTCCATTCCCCTGGTCCTGGACACCACCGACGTGGACGAGATCATCGAGACCCTGGTCCGCCTGCGCCCCAGCTTCGGAGCGGTCAACCTGGAAGACATCTCTGCTCCCCGGTGCTTCGAACTGGAGAAGCGGCTGATCGAGGCACTGGACTGCCCCGTGATGCATGACGACCAGCACGGCACCGCCATCGTGGTCCTGGCAGCCCTGACCAACGCCGCCCGGGTTACCGGCCGTGACATGAGCGGACTCCGGGTCGTCATCTCCGGTGCCGGCGCTGCGGGAGTAGCCTGCGCCAACATCCTGCTGGAAGCCGGAGTCGCCGACGTCGTCGTCCTGGATTCCAAGGGAATCCTGACCGCCGGACGGAACCTCGAAGGAGCCAAGGGTGAGCTCGCCTCACGGACCAACCCACGGAACGTGGAAGGCGGTGCAGCAGAAGCCCTCACAGGCGCCGACGTTTTTATTGGCGTGTCCTCGGGAACCGTGCCGGAAGAGATCCTGGCGACGATGGCTCCGGAAGCGGTGATCTTTGCCCTGTCCAATCCAGACCCCGAAGTGCACCCCGACGTGGCTTCCAGGTATGCCTCGGTGGTGGCGACCGGACGCAGCGACTTCCCGAACCAAATCAATAACGTGCTGGCTTTCCCCGGTGTCTTCCGCGGAGCCCTGGACAGCGGAGCGCGGCGCATCACCCCCGCCATGAAGGTCGCGGCTGCCAACGCCATCGCGGATCTGGTGGGGGATGAGCTTGCAGCAGACCACATCGTTCCGAGCCCGCTTGACCCCCGCGTTGCGCCGGCCGTCGCAGCCGCCGTCGCCGCGGCAGCCGGCTAGGACTTACTCGGCAAGAGGCGGACGTGCCCCGGGATTCCGGGGTACGTCCGCTTTTTTATGCCATCGGTATCTTCACCCGGTCATCCGCGCCGCACCCGCTGCCCCGAAACCTGTGCCGCAGTTCCCAGCAACACAAAGCATGCTTACTGTTGGAGTAGGCTTTATTGGTTATTTCCGCGCACTAGGAGAGCCGAGGGATCCAATGGGTGCACGTCAGGCAGGGCCCAGCCAGGGAAGCGCAGGGAATGTGTCGCACCCCGCCAAAGTCATAGCTGTTACGGTGGCTGCCGCGGTTGGCGGCCTGCTGTTCGGCTTTGACACCGCTGTCATCAACGGGGCCGTCGACGCGATCGGCGGGGAGTTCGATCTCAGCGCGGGAGTGCTGGGCTTTACTGTTGCCATCACCTTGCTGGGCTGCGCAATCGGCGCCTGGTTCGCGGGGCAACTGGCGGACCGGCTTGGACGCAAGACCGTGATGGTAACTGCCGCGGTCCTTTTCGCCGCCAACTCCATCGGTTCGGCCTGGGCCTTCAGCGTCTGGGACCTGATGCTGTGGCGCTTGATTGGCGGCCTGGCCATCGGCACCGCCTCCGTCATCGCTCCGGGATACATTGCGGAGGTCGCACCGGCCAAGTGGCGCGGAGCCTTGGGATCGGTGCAGCAGCTGGCCATTACGCTGGGCATTTTCGCGGCCCTGCTCTCAGACGCTTTCCTGGCCAACACGGCAGGCAGCGCGTTCAACGAGCTCTGGTGGGGGATGGCCGCCTGGCGCTGGATGCTGCTGGTCGGCGTCTTCCCGGCAATCGTCTATGGCATTCTCGCTTTGACGATTCCCGAGTCTCCCCAGTACCTGGTGCGCAAGAACCGTGACCCGGAAGCAGCAAAGGTGCTGCGGGACATCACCGGCGTCCAGGACACAGATAAAAAGATCGCTGAAATCCGGAACAGCTTTGAGCATGAGGAACGTGCGACCTACGCCGACCTGCGCGGGAGCATGCTGGGCCTCAAACCGATCCTCTGGGTGGGCATGGCCATCGCCGCGCTGCAGCAGCTGGTGGGCATCAACGCGATCTTCTACTACTCAACCACCCTGTGGCAGTCGGTGGGCTTCAGCGAATCCGATTCGTTCACGACGTCGGTGATCACCTCGGTCGTCAACGTGCTGATGACGATCGTGGCCATTGCCTTCGTGGACCGGGTTGGCCGGCGCAAGCTGCTGATGGTCGGTTCGGTTGGCATGTTCATCGGTTTGCTGGCCGCAACGATCTCCTTTTTCCAAGCCGACGACAGCAGCGGAGAAATCCTGCTGCCCCAGCCATGGGGCGCCATTGCGCTGATCGGTGCCAACCTTTTCGTGGTCTTCTTCGCAGCGACCTGGGGCCCGGTCATGTGGGTGACCCTGGGCGAGATTTTCCCGAATAGCATCAGGTCACTGGCCCTTGGACTGAGCACCATGGTGAACTGGGTCTTCAATTTCATCGTGACCCTTTCCTTCCCGTGGGTCAGCGAAAACTTCGGGTTGTGGATCATGTACGCCATCTTTACGATCTTTGCCGTTGTCTCGTTCTGGTTCGTGAAGACAAAACTTCCCGAGCTGTCCGGACGCGAACTTGAGGAAGACCGCGACAAGTTGTGACTGGAGTGTCTGGACGGCACCTACTGAAACCCGTGAAATCTGAGGAGAATGGTAATTTTGGGTAATGGCAACGGCGAACAGTAACGAGCAGACGGAGGCAGGGCCGATGAACAGCTCCGCAAGCACCAGGACTCAACGCGCGAACGGAAGCTCATCGCTTGTTGGACTCTCGAAGGTGATGGCACGCCTGCTTCCGCGGCAGATCAGCGACGAACTTGCCCTGGCGCTGGCGGAAATGAAGCAGAAGGGTATCAAAGCCGGGATCGCGGCCGGTTTTCTGGTTGCCGCGCTCCTGTGCCTGGCCGCCCTTGGCGTAGCCCTGATCGCCGCAGCCATCCTGGGACTGGCAACAGTGATGCCCGCCTGGCTGTCCGCGCTCCTGGTCGCCGCGCTGTTCCTGGTGATCGCCGGGATTGCCGCGCTGGTGGGGATTTCGCGGTTCAAGAAGACCATGCCGCTGCTGCCCGAAGACGCGCTGCGCGGAGTCCGTTACGACCTTGGTGTCCTGAAGGAAGGCCGTAGCTTCGATCCGGCCACCCTGGACACGCCGAAGCAGCCCAAGCCCAAGGATGAGGGCAAGGGTGAGCAGGAGAAGCCCGAGGACGCCGTCCACAAGCCCACTCCCGAAGAGCTGCGTATCCGGTTGCGCCAGCGCCGCGAGCACATGGCTGCAGTGCGTGACGGGCTCGGTGAAAAGGCCGACGTCAAGAAGCAGATGTCCGACCTCAAGGCACGCCGCTCCGCCTCTCGCCGCCGGCCAGGCACCGCTTCCGCGGACGGAACGGCTTCGACTGATGGAACGACAGGCCCCGCCGACGAGATCGGCACCATGCTGCGCGAGCGCAAGCAGCCGCTGGCGGTGCTCGGTGCCTCACTGGTCGCCATGGGAATCCTCCTCCGCAGGCTGATGCGTAAATAGCCCGTTTTGTACAGAAAGGCAGAGGGAGCCACACCGTGATCAAGCTCATCGGCGCCGGTTCCCGTCCGGGCCGGGGAGAAAAGGTCCTTGATACGTTCTGGACCCTTCCAAACCTGATCACCGTCCTCCGCTTCCTTGGCGTACCCCTTTTTGTCTGGTTTATCGTCCGGGACAGCTACGGTCCGGCCTTCATCACACTGGTCATTATCGGTTCCACCGACTGGGTAGACGGCTACCTCGCACGGAGGCTGGACCAGGTGTCACGGACCGGCAAATGGCTTGATCCCGTTGCCGACCGGCTGGCCCTGATCATCGTGGCGGTCGTATTCGTTGTAGACCAGATCGCTCCGTCCTGGCTCGTCTGGACGATCGTCATCCCGGATCTGATCCTCATTGCGAACTCCCTCATACTCTTCGGCGGGAGCCCGAACCTCCAGGTAAGCAACATTGGGAAGATCAGGACCGCACTGCTGCTCATCGGCGCTCCGATGCTCCTGCTGCAAAGAGTCCCGGGCTTCGGGTATGAGTGGCTGATCATCGCCGGGAACATCGTGCTCGCGGCAGGCTGCGCCGGACACATCGCAGCCTTCGCCGGCTATATGCGGGCCTCCTGGCGGAAATACAGGCTGCACAACGCCCTGCCCGTCGGGACACCGCATGAGTCCTGACGGCGGCACACTTCCCAGTGACCCGGGCCGGGTTCCATGACCGGCATCGCCATCGCCTGCGCCCTGGCCAGTGCCTTCTTCCTGGCCTTCGGCGCCCAGCGCCAGGGCAGCGCCGTCAGCGCCGACACCGGCGGGCTGGACCTCAATTCCTCAGGCTTCCTGAGGCTGCTGCGGAACCCGCGCTGGCTGTTCGGCCTGCTCCTGCTGGGGATCGGCATGGGGCTCAACGTCGCGGCGCTGGCAATGGCGCCGCTGACAGTCGTGCAGCCCATCGGCTCGCTGGCACTGGTCATCACCACCATCGTGAACTCACGGGACCAGGGTCTTCGGCTGAACCGGGTCACTGTCGTTTCGATCATCGCCTGTGTCGCCGGGAGCATGCTGTTCGTGACCCTTGCCGTCGGCGCGACGAGAACCGACCAAGTTGTCGAACCCCGGCAGGAAATCACGATCGTGATGATCCTCGCCGTCGTGGTCGCCTTCTTCGCCCTCCTCAACCTGCTGTTCGGCAAGCGGCTCGGCGCGATCGCGCACATCCTGGGAGCCGGCATCCTCTTCGGCTTCGTTGCCGTCCTCACGAAAACCATCGCGGCCGACCTGCTGGACCCCAACGGACGCTTCCTGCTCAACGTGCCGTGGTACACGGTCGCCGGGATCGTGGTGGCGGGGGGACTCGGCGCCTGGTTCGTGCAAAGTGCCTATTCCAGCGGTCCGCCGGACCTGGTGATCGCCGGACTGACGGTGATCGACCCAATGGTGGGGATCGCAATCGGCATCGGGGTGCTGAACGAACTCCGTCCCGATGTTCCCGCAGTGCTGGCCGTCGCGATGGGAGTCTGTGCCCTGGTTGCTATTGTTGGGGTGGTCGCCCTGTCCCGGTACCATCCGGACGTCATCAAGCGCAGGGCAGCCCAGAAGCGGCGCCAAAGACCTTCGGCATCGAAGCCGGCCGGCAACCGCAAGCCCTGACGCGCACCAAACCGTTAGACCGAACCCAATAGAGGAATACTTACGTGACCGAGGAACCGGCAGAAAAACCGCTGACTATCCTGATCGCCTGTGACACCTACCCGCCGCACCTGAACGGTGCAGCCCAGTTCGGCTTCCGCCTGGCCCAGGGTATGCACGGCCGGGGCCACGACGTCCACGTCCTGGCACCCAGTCCTGAAAGCGGCCCGTCCCATTCCGAGACGGACGGTCCCTGGGCGGTCCACCGGCTCCGTTCCCACGGTGTGCCGACCCACGAGTACTGGAGGATTTGCCTGCCGTGGGAAATCAAGAAGCACATCTCGATGCTGCTGGACCGCATTAAGCCGGATGTTGTCCACGTCCAGTGCCACTACATGGTGGGGGAGTACACCCTCTATGCCGCCCGCAAGCGCGGCATCCGGGTGATCGCCACGAACCACTTCATGCCCGAGAACCTGGACCCCTTCCTGCCGTTCCCCAAGTGGTTCAAACGCATCGTCGCCCGGAACTCGTGGCGGGACATGGGCAAGGTCATGGGCAAGGCAGCCGTGGTGACGACGCCGACCCCGCTGGCGGCCAAAGCCATGGTCGAGCATGCCCGGCTTCCGGACGTCATGCCGCTCTCCAACGGCATCGAAGCGTCCACCTACGAACTCCAGGCCGGCGAAACCATCGAACGTCCTGATCATCCCATCGTGCTGTTCGTGGGGAGGCTGGCTGAAGAAAAGCATGTTGACGTGCTGATCAAGGCCGTCGCCAAGACCCCGCGCGAGCTGAACGTGCACGCCGAGATCGTCGGGGGAGGAGAGGTCAAGCCTGCCCTCATCGCCCTGGCCAAGCAGCTGGGAGTCGAAGACCGGGTTGCCTTCCGGGGACTCGTCAGTGACGAGGAACTGCGCCAGGCGTACCTGCGCGCGGACATCTTCTGCATGCCGGGCACCGCCGAACTGCAGTCGCTGGTGACACTCGAGGCTATGTCCGCTTCCACACCGGTACTGCTGGCCAACGCGATGGCGCTGCCGCATCTGGTGGAACAGGGCAGGAACGGGTTCCTGTTCGAACCCGGCAACAGCACCGAAGTTGCCGGGCGCATCACTGAAATCCTTGAACTGCCCGACGACGAGCGCCTGAAAATGGGGCAGCACAGCCGGGCTATGGTGGACTCCCACACCCTTGAAGGCACGCTCGCCACATTCGAGAAGCTCTACCGGGCGGACAGCTTCGCCTAGCCGCGCCGCACTCCGGGCACCGGGTGAATTCGGTGCCCGGGCCTGTAGCCGATTAGGATGTTCCTACTGCGTGCCAGGAAACTGCGGCAGTACGCGGGGCTGTAGCTCAGCCGGTCAGAGCAGCGGACTCATAATCCGTGGGTCGTGGGTTCAAGCCCCACCAGCCCTACCCGTGTCAGCAGATGAAGCACCTCGGCTACAACGCCGGGGTGCTTCGCTGTTTAAGCAGTCCCGGGGGATTGTGCTTCGATGTTACTGGTGGGTAACATAGGGGCAGCCGGCTTCATCGCCCGGACGCCCGAAGGACCAGCGAAGGACATTTCATGGCAATTATCGACGTCGATAACCTCCCGTACGCGGACGGCGACTTCTACGCATTCGAAGACCTGCTCAGCGACAAGGAGCGCGACCGCCTGCATGAGGTTCGGAGCTGGCTCACCGCCGAAGTGAAGCCGTACGCCAACGACTGGTGGAATGCCGGGGAGTTCCCCTTCCAAATGATTCCGAAGCTGGCTGAACTGGATGTGGTGTCCCCGGTCTACCGTCAGGGCTATTCCAACCTCTTCGCCGGGCTGTGCCACGCGGAGTTCACCCGTGCAGACACCTCATTCGCCACTTTCATGGGCGTGCACGACGGACTGTTCACCGGTTCCATCGAAGCACTGGCCTCGGAAGAGCAGAAGGAAGCCTGGCTTCCGGACATCTACTCGCTGAAGAAGATCGGCGCTTTCGGCCTGACCGAGCCGCTGGGTGGCTCTGACGTTGCGGGCGGAACCCGCACCACGGCCCGCCGGGAAGGCGGGAACTGGGTGCTCAACGGTGCGAAGCGCTGGATCGGCAACGCCACGTTCTCCGACTGGGTAGTGATCTACGCACGCGACGAAGCCGACAACCAGGTCAAGGGCTTCCTGGTTGACACGAAAACCGAAGGCTATTCGGCAACCAAGATCGAGAACAAGATCGCGCTGCGCACCGTCCAGAACGCTGACATCGTGCTCGACAACGTTGTCGTCAGCGACGACTTCCACCTCAAGGGGGCCAACAGCTTCCGGGATACCAACAAGGTCCTGAAGGTCACACGCCTGGCCGTTGCCTGGCAGGCCGTTGGCCAGCAGATGGCGGCATTCGACGTCGCCCGCCGCTACGCCGTGCAGCGCGAGCAGTTCGGCAAGCCGCTGGCATCGTTCCAGCTGGTGCAGGAGCAGCTTGTGCAGATCCTGGGCAACACCGTCAGCTCCATGGGCATGATGGTCCGCCTGGCCCAGCTTGAAGACGAGGGCCGGGCCAAGGATGAGCAGTCCGCGCTGGCCAAGGCGTTCACCACCGCCCGGATGCGCGAATCGGTGGCGCTGGGCCGCAGCATCCTGGGCGGCAACGGCATTGTCACGGACTACGGGATGGCCAAGGTCTTCGCAGACGCCGAAGCCATCTACTCCTACGAGGGAACCTACGAAATCAACACCCTCGTCACCGGGCGCGCCATCACCGGAATCGCCGCGTTCGTCTAGTATCCGGGACCGGCGGGCAGCGGAAGCAGGACGCGCGGCCGCCGGTCCAGGATAAAGCGCAGGGGGTCCACATACTCCCCGTCCAGCCGCACTCCCCAATGCAGACAGCTGCCGGGGCAGTGCGGCTGCTTCGTTCCGGGCGGGTTCAGGGCCGGGGACCGGACGTCCACCAGCCCCAGGGGTTGCCCGGCCGCCACTGCTTCACCCGGAGACAGCGTCGAGACCACGGGCTCGAAGCTGCTGACCAGGCCGCTTCCGTGATCGACAGTCAGCACTGCGCGGTCCACGACGTATCCGGCAAAGCGGACCGTGCCGGCGGCGGGACTGCGGACAGCGGTTCCGGCGGCCGCCGAGAGATCGGCGCCGCGGTGTCCGGCCAGCCAGCGCTGGGCAGGTTTGTCGAAGCCGCGCACGACGGCGGGCTGCGGTGTCACCGGCCACTGCCACGCAGGCGCGGCCGCCGGGGCCGGGGGGGGGAATTGCCCGCCCCCGCCCGGGGCGGGGCCGCCAGTACCGCGACCAGGAACAGGAGCAGCGCGGCGGCACGCAGCGGGGTTGTCCATGGGTGTCTGGTCATGGTCCCGAGTCTCGCCGGAGCGGCGGTGCCGGAGCCCGCACAGGCCCCCGGTTGTGGACAGATCCTGCTCCTGCCAGTGGCAGGAACGGGCGGGGGAGGAGCGGCAATCTGAGCCCCTTCGCTGTAGTACACTTGACGAAGCAGTTTGCTGCGCGCTGATCCTTCCTGCCCGCACAGGCCATCCCGCCCCGCTCCCGCAGCGGATACCGGATGATCTGGTGTCGACAGGGATCAGGCCTACGTTCAGCACGCTGACTACGCGTGCCCCAACTATCCACGCTCCCTGAAACAGGGAAAATGGGTGCGTTCCTGCGGTCCGGCCAAACACCGGAACGGGACGCACGCCGCCGGAGAACCATCCAGCAGCTGATGGGCACCAGGAGCAGCACCCGCCGGGTGCTTCTATCAACCGTCAATAGGCAGCTTTCCGTGCGCGCTTCGTCGCCGCACGCTGCCGGAAGGAGTGACGACATGCCCGTCGTTACCATGCGCCAGCTGCTCGACAGCGGCGTTCACTTTGGTCACCAGACCCGCCGTTGGAACCCGAAGATGAAGCGCTTCATCTTCACCGAGCGCAACGGCATCTACATCATTGACCTGCAGCAGTCGCTGTCCTACATCGACCGCGCTTACGAGTTCGTCAAGGCCACTGTTGCCCACGGCGGAACCGTGCTGTTCGTCGGCACGAAGAAGCAGGCCCAGGAAGCCATCGCAGAGCAGGCCACCCGCGTTGGCCAGCCCTACGTGAACCAGCGCTGGCTCGGCGGCATGCTCACCAACTTCCAGACCGTCGCCAAGCGGATCCAGCGCATGAAGGAACTCGAAGAGATCAACTTCGACGACGTCGCTGCGTCCGGCCACACCAAGAAGGAGCTCCTGCTCCTCAAGCGTGAGCTGACCAAGCTGGAATCCAACCTGGGCGGCATCCGCAACCTGACCAAGGCTCCGTCCGTGGTCTGGATCGTGGACACCCAGAAGGAACACCTCGCCGTTGACGAGGCCAAGAAGCTGAACATCCCGGTTGTCGCCATCCTCGACAGCAACTGCGATCCGGACGACGTCGACTTCCCGATCCCGGGCAACGACGACGCCATCCGCTCCGTCAACCTGCTGACCCGCGTTATCGCCGACGCTGTTGCTGAGGGCCTCATCGCCCGCCACAACAAGTCCGGCAACACCGAAGCCCCGGCTGAGCCGCTGGCTGAGTGGGAGCGCGAACTGCTCGAAGGTGCAGCTGCTCCGGCCGCTGAAGAGGCTCCGGCCGCTGAAGCCGCTGCTGAAGCTCCGGCCGCTGAGGCTGCTCCGGAGGCTCCCGCCGCCGAAGCTCCCGCTGAAGAAGCAAAGTAACTCGATTTCCCTGTGACGGCAGCGGCCCTGGTGCTGCTGCCGTCTTAGGACCTTCGCCTTTACGGGGGGGCCGGGGCCCCCGCCCCCCCGTAAAGGTGGAAATGCACCAATACTTTTATTACGGGAGGACTGGAGTCCAAATGGCGAACTACACCGCTGCTGATATCAAGGCTCTGCGCGAGCGCACCGGCGCCGGCATGATGGATGTGAAGAAGGCTCTCGACGAGGCCAACGGCGATGCCGACAAGGCCATGGAGCTCATCCGCATCAAGGGCCTCAAGGGCGCTACCAAGCGCGAAGGCCGTTCCACCGCCGAGGGCCTGGTTGCTGCCAAGGTCATCGACGGCACCGTCGGCGTCATGGTCGAACTGAACTGCGAGACTGACTTCGTTGCCAAGTCCGCCAAGTTCATCGAACTGGCTGACCGCGTCCTCGCCGCAGCCGTGGAGTCCGGCGCCGCTGACGCCGAGGCACTGCTGGCCTTTGAGATCGACGGCAAGCCCCTCTCCGAGGTCGTCGTCGAAGAAGGCGCCATCCTGGGCGAGAAGGTTGTCGTCCGCCGCGTGGCACGCATCGAAGGCAAGACCGTCGACGCATACCTGCACAAGACTTCCAAGGACCTTCCGGCACAGGTCGGCGTGCTCTTCGCTGTCGACGGCGAAGGTGACGCAGCCTTCACCGCGGCCCACGACGTCGCAGTGCACACCGCTGCTTACGCTCCGACCTACCTGACCCGGGACGAAGTTCCTTCGGACATCGTAGAGAACGAACGCCGCATCGCTGACGAGTCCGCACGCGCCGAGGGCAAGCCCGAGGCCGCGCTGCCGAAGATCGTTGAAGGGCGCCTCACCGGCTTCTTCAAGGAGATCGTGCTTCTGGACCAGCCCTTCGCGAAGGACTCCAAGAAGACCGTCGCAGCCGTGCTGGAAGAGGCCGGCGTCAAGCCGACCGCTTTCGCCCGGTTCCGCGTAGGCGCCTAAGCAGTAATCCGGCGCAGGCTCTGAGCTGACCAATGATGCACAGAGGGGGTGGCCACCGAAAGGTGGCCGCCCCTTTTGCCTGTCCGAAACCCCTTACTAATCTTGAAAACAGCTGACACGTTTACGTCGTTTCACCAGTTTGCCCCGGGAGGCACCATGGACCACGCCCTGACAGAAACCGAAGCTCCGCGCCGCCGCGTGCTGCTCAAGCTCTCCGGCGAGGTGTTCGGCGGAGGCAAGCTGGGCGTGGACCCGGAAACGGTACGCTCCGTCGCCAAGCAAATCGCGGCCACCGTAGGCGAAGTCGAGACCGCAATCGTGGTTGGCGGAGGCAACTTCTTCCGCGGCGCCGAGCTGTCCCAGAGCGGCATGGACCGTTCCCGCGCTGACTACATGGGCATGCTGGGAACCGTCATGAACTGCCTGGCCCTCCAGGACTTCCTCGAGCAGGCAGGCGTGGAGACCCGCGTCCAGAGTGCCATCACCATGGGCCAGGTCGCAGAGGCCTACATTCCGCGGCGTGCCATTCGGCACCTCGAGAAGGGCCGCGTCGTTATCTTCGGCGCCGGTGCCGGCCTGCCGTACTTCTCCACTGACACCGTTGCGGCCCAGAGGGCCCTTGAAGTGCACGCAGACGAAGTCCTCATGGCAAAGTCGGGCGTGGACGGCGTCTACACCGCCGACCCCAACAAGGATCCCAGCGCCAAGCGCCTGGACACCCTGACCTATGACGATGCCCTGCGCCAGGACATCCGGGTCATGGACCAGACCGCCATGACCATGTGCAAGGACAACAACCTCTCCATGGTTGTCTTCGGCATGGAGGGTGAAGGCAACGTCACCCGCGCCATCCGCGGCGAGAACATCGGGACCGTCGTCTCCAACTAGGACGGTTCCCTCCCCGGCTCCCGGCACGGCCTTGAGTGCATCCCCGCAGGTGCGCGGGGCCGGGAGCCGCCCGGGTTAGGATGGTACTAGAGCCCAACCGCGCCATGGCGCGGACTTTTCCGTATTGAGGAGACACCGTGATCGAAGAGACCTTGAAAGAGGCAGCCGACAAGATGGACAAGGCTGTGGAGGTTGCCAAGGAGGACTTCTCGACCATCCGCACCGGGCGCGCCAACCCGGCGCTCTTCTCCCGGGTGCTGGTGGATTACTACGGTTCCCCGACGCAGCTCCAGCAGCTCGCCTCCTTCGCGACGCCGGACGCCCGTACCCTTCTCATCACGCCTTATGACGTGACCGCCCTGCGGGCCATCGAGCGCGCCCTGAGTGACTCCGAGGTGGGCGCCAACCCGTCCAACGACGGCAAGGTCATCCGCGTGGTGATGCCCGAACTCACGCAGGACCGCCGCAAGGAATACGTCAAGATCGTCCGGAGCAAGGGCGAAGACGCCAAGGTCTCCGTCCGCAACATCCGCCGCAAGGCCAAGGACGCGCTTGACCGGCTGGTCAAGGACGGAGAGATCGGCGAAGACGACGGTGCCCGCGCCGAAAAGGATCTTGACGCCATGACGAAGGCGCACACTGAGTCGATCGATGAGCTGCTCAAGCGCAAGGAAGCCGAGCTGCTAGAGGTCTGATGAGCCATTCCCAGCCTTCAACCCAGGCTGGCGGTTCCGCGTCCCTTGAGGCCGGCCCGGCAGCGAAGGGCGCGGACATGAATGATCCAGGCAGCCGGAGGGCCCTCAGGCAGGGCGCCAAGCCGGCGAAGAAACCGTCCAAGGCGGGGCGCAACCTGCCCGCTGCCATCGCCGTCGGCGTCGTACTGCTTGGTGGTCTGCTGGTAGGCCTGCTGTACAGCCCCCTGGCCATCGCGGCCATCGCAGCGGTGTTTTCGGCCGTGGGCGTGTGGGAAGTATCCCGTGCGCTGGAAGTCCGCGGCATCAAGGTGCCGCAGGTCCCGGTGCTGGTTGGTTCGATCGCCGTGCCGCTGGCTGCCTATTTCGGCGGGACGGAGGCGCTGGCCTTCGCGCTGGCCGGAACCGGCATCGCAATCCTTCTCTGGCGCACGATCGACACTGCCCAAGACGCGCTTCGCAGCATCCTGGCCGGGATTTTCGTGATCCTGTGGGTGCCGTTCCTGCTCAGTTTTGCGCTGCTGCTCTTCCGCGAGCCTGAGGGCTACATCCGCGTGGCGGTCCTGCTGCTGCTGGTGGTGGCAAACGACACCTGCGGGTATCTGGTGGGGGCCCTGGCGGGCAAACATCCGATGGCTCCTAAGATCAGTCCGAAGAAATCCTGGGAGGGTTTCGCCGGCTCGGTGGCCGGAGCCACGGTGGTGGGCGTCCTGACCTCCGTGTTCTTCCTGGGCCAGCCGTGGTGGTTCGGACTGGTACTGGCCGTGGCGACCGTGGCTGCTGCGACGGCAGGGGATTTCTCCGAGTCGATGATCAAGCGCGAGCTCGGTGTGAAGGACATGTCCAACCTGCTGCCCGGCCACGGCGGCGTCATGGACCGGCTCGACTCGGTCGTTTTCGCCTCTCCGGTGGTCTTCCTGCTCTCGGTGCTCCTTGTCCCCGTAGCAATGTAGGGGTTTCCGGGGAGTCCTGGCCGTTCCAGGCACTGCCTCCACGTAAGATATTTCCGACGGTCCCGCATCCCGCGGCGGAATGAAGACTTGACACCAAAGGATGAGTTGAACATGAACGATGTGAGGCAGGCCAGTGCCCCCTTTGAGCGTGTGGGCCGCAGGGAGTACGGCTACAACGTCCGCCAGGTCGACGAATTCCTGACCAAGGCCCGCAATTACTACAATGCCGAGACACCGGGAGCCAAGGTCATTACCAGCCGCCACGTCCGTTCCATGGCCTTCGATCCCGCCAAGGGAGGCTACGAGGCCCAGGCTGTCGACGCCGCATTGGACCGGCTTGAAGATGTCTTCGCCCAGCGTGAGCGCGACCGCCTCATCCAGGAAAAGGGCGAGGAGGCGTGGCTGATCCAGATCGGCCGGACCTCAGCAGTGCTGCGTGCCCGCCTGCACCGCAAGCCCGGGGAGCGGTTCCGCCGTCCGTCCAAGAAGCGGGCCCCCAGCTACAACGTGCGCGACGTCGATGCCCTCTGCAACGAACTGCTCGGCTACTTTGAACATGACAAGCCGCTGAGCGTGGACGTGGTGCGCCGCGCCGTGTTCCGCGAGGCCAAGGGCGAGGCAGGTTATGAGGAGACGCAGGTGGATGCGTTCCTGGACCGCGTCGTCGAACTCATGGCTGCGATCGACTAGGGGTCTTTTCCTCCCGAATTCGAGATAGCAGAAACTGCTCGTTTCAGCCCTGAAACCAGCAGTTTCTGCTATCTCGAATTGTGTCCGGGGGAGGATCAGCGGCGGAAGATGCGCTCGGGGGTGTGGATCCTCGCCAGGAACCGTGAGGTTCCACCGGGCACCGAGCCCGCAGTCCGCACCGAGACGCCGACCATCACGGCGAACGCGGCCGGTACGGTCCACGCCGCCGGCTGCTCCAACCACACGGGCGCAGCCGTCCCCGAGACGGAGAACAGGCCGCCTGCAACAATCGCCCCGCCGCAGAGCAGGGCTCCGGTGATCATTCCGGCAACAGCGCCGGGGGCGGTGAGGCGGCGCCACCAGATTCCCAGCAGCAGCAGGGGACACAGGGTCGACGCGGTGAACGCAAACACCATCCCCACGCTGCCGGCCAGCGCCTGCGTGTTGGTCAGCAGCGCGAGCCCCAGCGGGACCGCGGCCGCCAGCAGGGTAGCGGCCCGGAAGCCGCTGATGCTTCCGCGGAAGAATTCCTGGCTGATCACTCCGGCAAGGGACACAATCAGTCCGCTGCTCGTGGAGAGGAACGCCGCGAAGGCTCCCGCTGTCACGAAAGCCGCGAGCAGGTCGCCCAGGGCACCGTCAAAGATCCGGGCCGGGAGCAGCAGCACGGTCGCATCGGCCGAGCCCTCCGAGGCGAGTTCAGGCAGATAGGTCCGGCCAAGGATCCCGTAGATCGTGGGAAAGAGGTAAAAGACCGACAGCAGTCCCAGCACGATCAGGGTGGTCCGGCGGGCCGAAACGCCGTCGGGGTTGGTGTAGAACCGGACCAGCACATGCGGGAGGCCCAGCGTCCCGCACAGCAGCGCAATGCTCAGCGAAATGTTCCGGTACACCGAATCGGCCATCTCCGTGCCGGTGCCGGTGTCAAAAGCGGTGCCGTCCCCGGTCCAGGAGACGCCGTCGGCTCCAAGCCGGAACAGGATGAACAGCACCGGCACCGCCAGGGCCACGAGCTTCAGCCAGTACTGGAAGGCCTGCACGAAGGTGATGGAGCGCATCCCGCCGCTCAGCACGCTGAGGCAGACAATCACCACGACGGCGACGGAACCGGCCCATCCCGGCAGCCCGGTGGTCAGCCCGACGGTCAGGGCGGCTCCGTGCAGCTGGGGGACGATGTACAGCCAGCCCACTGCCACGACCAGCAGGCTGGTGACGCGGCGGACCGCCACAGAATCCAGCCTGGCCCGGGCGAAGTCAGGCACGGTGTAGGCACCTGAGCGGCGCAGCGGCGCGGCAACGAACAGCAGCAGCATCAGGTATCCGGCGGTATAGCCGATGGGGAACCAGAGCGCGTCCGCGCCGGAAACCAGCACCAGGCCGGCGACACCCAGGAAGCTGGCGGCGGAGAGGTACTCCCCGCCGATGGCCGAGGCGTTCCACCAGGGTTTGACCGTCCGGGACGCCACGTAGAAGTCCCCGGTGGTGCGGGAAATGCGGAGTCCGTAGGCGCCGATCAGCAGCGTCGCTGCCGTCACCGCAGCGAGGGCGGCATAACCGACGCCGGGACTTACCTCCCAGCTCACGCAGCCCTAGCCTTCATCGAGCAGGTCCTGGAAACGTTTTTCGTTCCGGTTGGCGCTTCGGACATACAAGGCGCCGCTGACGATCACGAGGGGATAGACGCCCAGGCCCAGCAGCAGCCACGGGACAGGGATGCCGAATACCTCGACGGCGTTCAGCTGGGGGACGGCTGCCAGCAGCAGGGGCACGCCCACCATGATCAGGCCGAAACCGCCGGCAACCACCAGCGCCAGCCGCAGCTGGGAACGGATCAGGGACGACAGGAATACCTCGCCGACCTCGGACTGCTCATCGAGTTCCCGGGCCACCGGGAAAACGGCCGGAGCCGCGCCCGGGGCACGCGGAGCCGTGACCCGTACCCGCTCCGGAAGGTTCGCGCTGTTCATGCAGACGGCCTGACCCTGCCGGAGGCCAGGGTGCTGCGGACGGTGGGCAGGTGCCGCCGGCTCACCGGCAGTTCTTCGGAACCGATCCGGATGCTCGCCCGCCCGGCGGACATCCTGACCTGGCGGATCTGGTGCCGGGCCACCAAATAGGAGCGGTGGATGCGCAGGAACCCGGCGTCAGCCCACTGGGTCTCCAGCTCGGCCAGGGGAATCCGCACCAGGTAGCTGGCATCGGCTGTGTGCAGGCGCGCGTAGTCACCCTGGGCCTGCACATAGCGGATGTCCTCTCGCCGGATCATCCGTGTGGTGGCGCCCTGCACTACGGTGACGACGTCGCCGTCGTCGGCTTCCGTCCCGGCCAGCGTCTCGCAGATGCGCCGCACCGACTCGGTGAGCCGCTCCGGACGGACCGGCTTCAGGAGATAATCCAGGGCGGCGAGATCGAAGGCGTCCAGGGCGTGGTCTTCGTCGGCGGTGACAAAGACGACGGCGGGCGGCCGCTCCTTGCGGGACAGCGCCCGTGCGATGTCCAGCCCGGACAGGGCAGGCATGTGGATATCCAGGAAGACGGCGTCGATGTCGGCGGTCTCAATCGCGTGCAGTGCCTGGGCTCCGCTGGAGGCCCGGTGCACCGTGCCGATGCGGGCGTCCCGGCCCAGCAGGAAGGCCAGCTCTTCTACGGCCGGCGCTTCGTCGTCGGCCACCACCACGTTCAGCAGCTTTGCGGATTTCGGCATGGAAGACAGACTACTTCGTTCAGGTCCGGTGTTCGGGCTGCGACTTGGGGATTCTCATGGTGATGAGGGTTCCGGCCCCAACGGCTGTGTCGATCACCAGGCCGTGTGCGTCGCCGTACAGCTGGCGCAGGCGGACGTCGACGTTCCGCAGGCCCACGTGGTCACCGTCGGCGTGCCCGGCCAGCAGGGTGCGCAGCTTCTGCGGATCCATGCCCACGCCGTTGTCCTCGACGGTTATTTCGGCCATCGCGCCGGCGTCGCGCGCGGAGATGGTGATGTGGCCGTCGCTTTCCAGGGCTTCCAGCCCGTGCCGAACTGAGTTCTCCACCAGCGGCTGCAGGGAGAGGAACGGAATGACAGTGCCCAGGACCTCGGGGCTGATCTGCAGGGAAACCTTCAGCCGGTCGCCGAAGCGGGCCCGTTCGAGCAGCAGGTAGCGGTCGATCGACGTCAGTTCCTCGGCGAGGGTGGTGAAATCCCCGTGCCGCCGGAAGGAGTACCGGGTGAAATCAGCAAACTCGACCACCAGTTCCCGGGCGCGCGCCGGGTCGGTGTTGATGTAGGAAGCAATCGCGTTGAGCGAGTTGTAAATGAAGTGCGGGCTGATCTGTGCGCGCAGGGCCTTCACCTCCGCCTCCATGAGCAGGGCGCGGGAAGTGTCCAGTTCGGCCAGTTCCACCTGCGCAGCCACCCAGTCGGCTACGTCATTCGTGGCCCGGATCAGTCCGGCGCTGATCGTCGGGGCGAAGATCCCCAGGGTTCCGGCAGCGGCACCGTTGACCCGCAGCGGGCAGATCAGCAGCTGGCCGCCGTCGTCCAGCCCCAGGGCGCGCAGCGCCGGGCCGCGGAAGACTTTCGTGCGGCCGCTGTCCTGCACAGAGCGGGCCGCGAGCAGCACGCGCTCACGGCGCTGGGGCGTATCCGCCAGCGATCCCTCCCAGGCCAGGACGGCAGCGGTGTCGGTCATGAGCAGTGTTTCGCAGCGCAGCAGCCCGCGCAGGTGCCGGCTGGCCCGCGATGCCCCGGCCGGAGTGAGCCCGGACCTCAGGTGGCGGGAGGCGAGTGACGCTGTGTGCAGCGTCGCATATGCGGCTCGTTCGGCGTCGGACCCCAGGTCGCGCTGGGAACGGCTCAAGCGGTACCCCAAAGCCGCCACGGCGGCGAGCGTCAGCACGGCAATGGCGCAGACCAGGGCGACGTCGACGGCTGCAGGCATGCCCACCAGACTACCCACTCCGGGGGTGCGCCGGAGGACCCCGGCATGCCGTTGGGCGCACGGATCGCTCCGTTCACCGACGCAGGTGCGGCGAAAGTGGCCCCAGGGACCCGCAGCTTGGAAAAGTGATGCCCATCACAACCGGCGCGTTGGTGTCCGGGATCCCCGATGGATTCCAGGCTGCGATGCCGTACCGCCGTACGTGCCCTACCCAAGGAGGAGAGATGGCTGAATCCCAGCCACAATCACACCCCGGAAGCGCGGCACCAGTCGACTTCCGGGAAGTCCAGCGGTCACCGCAGTTCCAGGAACTGCGCAAGCGCCAGCGCAGCTTCATTTTCCCCATGGCCGTAGTGTTCCTGGTCTGGTACTTCGCCTACGTCCTGCTGGCCGACTATGCGCATGACTTTATGTCCACCCCGGTCATTGGCAACATCAACATCGGTCTGATCCTCGGGTTGCTGCAGTTCGTCAGTACCTTCGGCATCACCATGTGGTACGTCAGCTATGCCAACCGCCGCCTTGATCCGATCGCCTCCGACCTGCGCGGCGAGCTGGAAGCCAAGGGCGTTTCCCTTCCGGAGGACACCAAATGAGCACCCTCTACATCCCCGCTGTCGTCACCGCTGACGCCGTCCGGGAAACCGGCTGGCTGAACATGCTGATCTTCGGCCTGTTCGTTGCCGTCACCCTGGTGGTGGTGCTGCGCGCCAGCCGCAACAACAAGACCGCTGCGGACTACTATGCAGCCGGCCGCTCCTTCACCGGACCGCAGAACGGCACCGCAATAGCCGGCGACTACCTCTCGGCCGCGTCTTTCCTGGGCATCGTCGGAGCCATCGCCATCAACGGCTACGACGGCTTCCTGTACTCCATTGGCTTCCTGGTGGCGTGGCTCGTAGCCCTGCTGCTGGTTGCTGAAATGCTCCGGAATACCGGCAAGTTCACCATGGCGGACGTGCTTTCCTTCCGCCTGAAGCAGCGTCCGGTGCGCATTGCTGCGGCCACGACCACGCTGGCTGTCTGCTTCTTCTACCTCCTGGCCCAAATGGCCGGTGCCGGTGGACTGGTGGCCCTGCTCATGGGCATCGATACCAAGCTTGGCCAGTCCCTGGTCATCACGGTCGTCGGCGGCCTCATGATCATCTACGTACTCGTAGGCGGCATGAAGGGCACCACCTGGGTGCAGATCATCAAGGCCTGCCTCCTGATCGCCGGAGCCGGCATCATGACCATCTGGGTCCTTGCGATCAACGGCTTCAACCTTTCCGAGCTGCTCGGTTCCGCCGTCGAGATGTCCGGCAACGCCGCGATCCTTGATCCGGGACTGCAGTACGGCAAGTCCGAAACCTCCAAGCTGGACTTCATCTCGCTGGGCCTGGCCCTGGTGCTTGGCACCGCGGCCCTGCCCCACGTGCTGATGCGCTTCTACACGGTTCCCACCGCCAAGGAAGCCCGCCGCTCGGTGGTCTGGGCCATTTGGCTGATCGGCCTGTTCTACCTGTTCACCCTGGTGCTCGGCTACGGTGCAGCAGCCCTGATCGAACGCGAAACCATCCTTTCGGCTCCCGGCGGCGTGAACTCGGCGGCACCGATGCTGGCCTTCGCACTCGGCGGACCGGTGCTGCTGGGCGTCATCGCAGCCGTCGCGTTCGCCACGATCCTGGCCGTGGTGGCCGGCCTGACCATCACCGCAGCCGCGTCCTTCGCCCACGATATCTACGCGAACGTGGTCCGCAAGGGCAAGGTCGATGCCGACGGCGAAGTGAAGGTCGCCCGCCGCACCGTTGTGGTGATCGGCGTCGTCTCCATCCTGGGCGGCATCGGCGCCCAGGGGCAGAACGTGGCGTTCCTCGTCGCCCTTGCCTTCGCCGTGGCTGCCAGCGCCAACCTGCCTACGATCATCTACTCGCTCTACTGGCGCCGCTTCAACACCCGCGGTGCTGTCTGGAGCATGTACGGCGGCCTCGGATCGGCGATCGTGCTGATCATCTTCTCGCCGGTGGTCTCCGGAGCGGAAACCTCGATGATCACCGGAATGGATTTCTCGATCTTCCCGCTGAACAACCCGGGCCTGGTCTCCATCCCGCTGGCCTTCTTCCTGGGCTGGCTGGGAACGGTCACCAGCAAGGATAACGAGTCGCCCGAGAAGCAGGCGGAAATGGAAGTCCGCTCGCTCACCGGCGTCGGCGCTGAAAAGGCTGTCGACCACTAGTCTCGGCCGCACGGAAAAGGTGCCCTCCCGGTCCTTCCGGGAGGGCACCTTTTTGTGTGCCGGTGAACCTGTTCGGCGCCGGCTATTCGGCGCCGGCTGCCGGACCGCGGTCAAGCAGCGGTGCCACCCGGTAGGGGATCAGTTCACCCATGGCGAGGGTGGTGTCAGAGCGTTCGACGCCGGGCACGGCAAGAATCGCCTTGTTCACCCGGAACAGGTCCTCGGCATCCAGGGCCACGATCCGCAGCAGGATGTCCGCGGCTCCGGTGAGTCCATGGGCCTCCACCACCTCGGGGATGTCGGACAGGTCGGCAGTGATATCTGACAGGCGCTGCTGCTGGACGTGCACGTGCACGAACGCCATCAGCGGATATCCCAGGGCCACGGGGTTGATGCGACGTTCAAAGGAAAGGAACGCGCCCTTCTTTTCCATCCGCGAGAGCCTGGCCTGGACGGTGTTCCGCGAGATGCCCAGGCGCGACGCGAGCGCGACGACGGTGCGCCGCGGGTCGGTTGCCATGGCCCGCAGGACCCGGAAATCGGTAATGTCCAGAATCTGCATAGTGCGCAACGGTAGCACGGTGAAAATCCCGTTGGCAGGGCAGGATGCGCAGTTTGCAGACGCGTGGTTGTGCCACCTGCGCGGTGTGAGTAGGGTCACATCTATCCGGGCAACGGCGCCCGGGCATCAGGTTCGGACCCCGCCACCCCAGGGGCCCCAACACGGAAGGATGCGTATCAAAGTGTCCCTGCATATCCCGGTAGACCATCCCGAAAACACCGGGACGGAACCCCGCAACCCGTACGTCCAGCTCATCCGCCCTGACGGAACGCGCGTACCGGATGAGCTCTACGACCACTGGGTCGACGACGTTGACGCCGAAGTCCTGCGCGGACTGTACCGGGACATGGTCCTGGTGCGGCGGATCGATACGGAAGCGACGTCGCTGCAGCGGCAGGGCGAATTGGGGCTCTGGCCTCCGCTGCTGGGCCAGGAAGCCGCCCAGGTCGGTTCCGCCCGGGCGCTGCGCAGCTCCGACTTTGTCTTCAGCAGCTACCGCGAGAATGCGGTGGCCTACTGCCGCGGCGTCGGGCACGCCGACCTCATGCGCGTCTGGCGAGGCAACGCGGCCGGTGGCTGGGACCCGTATTCCGTCAACATGGCACCCACCCAGGTGATCATTGGCGCCCAGGCCCTGCACGCCGCCGGTTACGCGATGGGCATCGCCCAGGACGGCATGGACGATGCCGCGATCAGCTACTTCGGTGACGGCGCCACGAGCCAGGGAGACGTCAACGAGGCCATGGTCTTTGCGGCCAGCTTCCAGGCTCCGGTGATCTTCTTCTGCCAGAACAACCAGTGGGCCATCTCCGAGCCCGTAGGCCTGCAGGCACAGATTCCCGTCTCCAACCGTGCGCCCGGCTTCGGTATCCCGGCCATCCGGGTGGACGGCAACGACGTCCTGGCCACTCTCGCCGCTACCCGGGTAGCACTGGACCGGGCGCGCAGCGGGGGAGGGCCCACCTTCATCGAGGCCGTCACTTACCGGATGGGTCCGCACACCACCGCCGACGACCCAACGCGCTACCGGGACCAGGCCGAAGTGCTCGAATGGCAGGAAAGAGATCCCATCAGCAGGCTCTCCGCCTACCTGCGCGGACAGGGAAAATTCGACGACGCCTTCGATGCCTCAGTGGAAGAAGACGCCAACGCGCTCGCCGCCGAACTCCGGGCGGCCTGCCTGGGCCTGCCGGACCCGGGCCCCGACGAGGTGTTCGCCCACGTCTACGCCGAACCTAACAGCTGGCTGGACCGCCAAGAGCAGCATTACCGCCAGTACCGCTCGATGATGGAGCCTGCCGCGGAAGGCGGAACACGATGAGCAGCATGGGTTTTGGCCGCGCGATTACCTCGGGCCTCCACGACGCCATGGCCGAGGATCCGAAGGTGCTTCTCATGGGTGAGGACATCGGCAAGCTCGGCGGGGTCTTCCGCATCACCGACGGACTGCAGGCGGAGTTCGGCCCCAGGCGGGTGATGGACACGCCGCTGGCAGAATCCGGGATCATGGGGACCGCCGTCGGGCTGGCGTTCCGGGGATACCGCCCCGTAGTGGAGATTCAGTTCGACGGATTCATTTATCCGGCCTTCGACCAGATCGTTTCGCAGGTTGCCAAGATGCATTACCGCACGCGGGGTGCCGTCAAACTGCCGCTGACCATACGGGTTCCCTTCGGCGGCGGCATCGGGTCTCCGGAGCACCACTCGGAGTCCCCGGAGGCCTACTTCACCCACACCTCCGGCCTGCGGGTGGTCAGCGTTTCCAACCCCCAGGATGCGTACACGATGATCCGCCAGGCCATCGCCAGCGATGACCCGGTGCTCTACTTCGAGCCCAAGCGCCGGTACCACACCAAGGGTGAGGTCAGCCGGACCCTGGACGGTGCCCTGCCGATGGGCGCTGCACTGGTGGCCGCGACGGGGAGTGACGTGACCCTGGTGACCTACGGTCCCCTGGTGATGACGGCCCTGGACGCCGCCGTCGCAGCGTCCGACGAAGGCATCTCCGTTGAGGTGATCGACCTGCGCTCACTGTCACCGGTGGATTACGACGCCGTCGAAGCCTCCGTGCGGAAAACCGGCCGGCTGGTCATCACCCATGAGGCAGCGCAATCCGGCGGACTCGGAGCAGAGATCGCCGCGAGCATCACCGAGCGCTGCTTCGACTTTCTGGAGCATGCACCCGTTCGCGTTACCGGATTCGACATCCCCTATCCGCCGGCCCGGCTGGAGAAGCACCACCTGCCGGACCTGGACCGGATCCTGGACGGAGTGGACCGGGTCATGCGCCGCCCGAACTCGCAGGACCGCCCCCGCGCGCTGGCAGGGGTGCAGGCATGATCCGCGAATTCCGGCTTCCGGACCTCGGGGAAGGCCTGACTGAGTCCGAGATCCTCTCCTGGCGTGTTGCCGAAGGGCAGTCCGTCACCCTGAACCAGGTCATCGCCGAGGTGGAGACAGCGAAGGCTGTCGTCGAACTTCCGTCGCCCTTTGAAGGCGTGGTGGCCAGGCTGCACGAATCCGTTGGAACGGTGGTGGAGGTCGGTTCCCCGATCATTAGCTTTGACGTTGCGGATCCGGACGGGACGTCCGTGACGGCAGGGGCAGCGCCGGCGGAGGACGCCCCGCGCAGGCAGCCCACCTTGGTTGGCTACGGCGCGGAACCGGACAAGGCGGGCCGCCCGGCGCGCAGGCCGCGTCCGGGCCTGGCCGCTCATCCAGCCCAAACGCTCCCCATACCCCCGGTCCAGGTAACCGTGCCCGTTCCGCCTGCCGGGGTTCCGGCCGGCAGTGCCGAGGTGCTGTCCGAGCGGCCGCGCTCCACACCGCCGGTACGCAAGCTCGCCCGGGACCTGGGCATCGACCTGGCGGGCATCTCCGGCAGCGGACCGGAAGGGCGGATCCTGCGTGCCGACGTGGAAGCAGCAGCCGGCTCGACGGATGACCGCGAAATGCATGCCAGTGCCCAGCCAGTAGTTGCAGATGCGCCGCACCTGGGCCAGGGCCGTGAGGAACGGGTGCCGATCGCAGGTATTCGGAAACACACGGCGGCGGCCATGGTTGCCAGTGCGTTTACTGCGCCGCACGCCACAGTCTTCCTCACGGTGGATGTCACGCCATCGATGACCCTGCTGGAAAAGCTGAGGGCACGCAAGGAGTACGACGGCGTTCGGCTCACCCCGCTGGTTTTGGCTGCCAAGGCAGTCTGCCTGGCGCTGCGCCGCCACCCGGGGTTGAACGCCCGCTGGGATGAGGCTGCACGGGAGATCATCCGGTACCGGTACGTGAACCTCGGCATTGCGGCGGCCACTCCCAGGGGACTCATGGTGCCCAATATCAAGGACGCCCAGGACCTGGGACTACGGGAACTGGCCCTGGCTATCTCGGACCTCGCACGGACGGCACGGGAAGGACGCACCCCGCCGGCCGCGCTTGCCGGTGGAACCGTGTCCATCTCCAACGTGGGCGTCTTTGGCGTAGATGCCGGGACCCCAATCCTCAATCCCGGCGAGGCAGTGATCCTGGCCCTCGGCGCAGTGCGGAACCAGCCCTGGGAGTACGAGGGCGGGATTGCGCTCCGGCAAGTGACAACGCTGAGCCTCTCCTTCGATCACCGCTTGGTGGACGGAGCGGAAGGTGCAGCATTCCTCCGGGACATCGGGGACGTACTCGCCGAACCGGCGATGGTCCTGGCGATGGACTAAGTCTGGCCGGACACCGGAGACGCTTAAGCAGAAAGGCCCCCTTTCACGACGGAATACCGCGTGGAAGGAGGCCTTTCGAAGCCTGTGCCTCGGTGCTACGCCAGTTCGAGTTCCAGTTCGCGCACCACAGCGCCCCGGGCATTGGCGAAGCTCTGTGCTTCGCCGATGACCTTGAAGCCATAGCGTTCCAGGATGCGGATGGAGCTGACGTTGTCCGCCACGGCGCGTGCACGGATGGGACGCTCCGGGAACTCCTCCAGGAACAGGCCGACCGCCGCCGTCGTAATTCCCTGTCCCCAGCGGGAACGGTCGATCCAGTAGCTGATCTCCGGGACGTCGCCCTCGCGGTAGGCGAGGATCGAGCCCACTACCTCCCCGTCAGCCACAATGGTGCGCACGGTGATACCGGTGTCACTGAGGATTTGCTGCCAGTGGAGGTCAAAGACGCCACGGTCGGACGGATTCTTGGCGGCAAAGGCAGCCATATGGTTGGCGCCCGGGTCCAGCTGGTGGCTGAAGAACTCATCCAGGTCCGCTGGTACTACGGCACGAAGCTCAATCACGGCAGGTCTTTCTGCTCGGGGTGTTTGCTCCAGCCTACTAGGCATTCAGCGCTGCCCATGCCATGCGCTCCAGCAGATCACGGAGGCGAACGGTCTCACGCGCCGTGGTTTTGCTGGTCAGCGTGTGGGAGGTGGAGTTGATCAGCCCGAAGACAGCCTGCGCCCGGTGGCGCAGCAGCGGCAGTCCCGAATCCGGGTGCAGGGCGGAGATTGCATCTACCCAGACCTCCACGTATTGGCGCTGGAGGGACCGGACCGTGCGCTCGTCGTCTTCGGGCAGGCTGGCCAGGTCACGGTCCTGGACGCGGATCACGTTGGACTGCCGCAGGGCGAAGTCCACCTGGAACTCAATCAGGCCGGTGAGCGCTTCCTCCGCCGTGCTGGATTCGGCGACGACGGCGATTCCGCCCTCGAGCAGGTCCTTGCTGACCCCGACCAGAAGGGCCGAGAGAACAGCAGCCTTGCCGCTGAAGTGCCGGTATACCGCCGGTCCGCTCACTCCGGCAGCGGCGCCAAGCTCCTCAATGGAAACACCGTTGTACCCGCGTTCAGCGAACAAGGCCGCTGCGGCGTCGAGCATGGCGGCGCGGCGGGACGCCTTGGCCGCACTGCGCCCCGTAGTGGCGTGCGGTGTACTTTTCGTGACTTCCATGCCTGCCTTTCCCGGTCCTGAACGTGGGCAACGTCTTCCATTGTGGTGGACAGGTCAGTTAATAGCCACTAACCTGATTCGGGTTAGCGGGCATTAACCGGCGCCGGTCGCGGCGCAGGTCCCGTTCCACCCCAATCTAAGGAAGTCGATGGAGACCCTTACCACCGGACTGGACACCGGGTCAGCGGCCTATGCGGCCAATGAATCCGCCCAGCGCCTCCTCGCCCAGGAGCTGCACAAGCGCCTGGACCTGGCGGCGCAGGGTGGCCCGGAGCGCTCCCGTGAACGCCACACGGCCCGCGGCAAGCTGCTTCCGCGTGAACGGGTGGAGAAGCTTCTCGACGACGGCAGCCCCTTCCTGGAGATCGCTCCGCTCGCTGCCACCGGGATGTACGGGGACGAATGCCCCGCGGCCGGGGTGATCGCCGGCATCGGCCTGATCCACGGGCGGCAGGTCATGGTGATCTCCAACGATGCGACGGTCAAAGGCGGCACCTATTACCCCCTAACCGTGAAGAAGCACCTCCGCGCACAGGAGATCGCCCTGGAGAACCGCCTGCCCTGCATTTACCTGGTGGATTCCGGCGGCGCGTTCCTGCCCCTGCAGGATGAGGTTTTCCCCGACCGGGAGCACTTCGGCCGGATCTTCTTCAACCAGGCGAAGATGTCCGCGGCCAAGATCCCGCAGATTGCTGCCGTCCTGGGCTCCTGCACCGCGGGCGGAGCCTATGTGCCGGCCATGAGCGATGAGACGGTGATCGTGCGCAACCAGGGCACGATCTTCCTCGGCGGCCCGCCGCTGGTGAAAGCCGCGATCGGTGAAGTGGTGACCGCGGAGGAACTTGGCGGCGGGGAACTGCACTCGCGCACCTCCGGAGTGACCGACCACCTGGCCGAGAACGACGAGCACGCGCTGGAAATCGTCCGGGACATCGCCGAGACCTTCCCCGACCCGGTCCCGGCGTGGACGCCCGTGGCCGCCGTCGAACCGGCCGTCGATCCCGAAGAACTCTACGGCGCCGTTCCCACGGACCTCCAGACCCCCTATGACGTCCGCGAGATCATCGCCCGCATCACCGACGGCAGCTCCTTCCACGAGTTCAAGAAGGAGTTCGGCACCACCCTGGTCACCGGATTCGCCCGCCTGCACGGACACCGGGTCGGGATCATCGCCAACAACGGCGTGCTGTTCAGCGAATCGGCGCAGAAGGGCGCCCACTTCATCGAACTGTGCGACCAGCGCGGCATACCGCTGGTCTTCCTGCAGAACATCTCCGGGTTCATGGTCGGCCGTGACTACGAGGCGGGCGGAATCGCGAAGCACGGAGCCAAGATGGTCACCGCCGTCGCCACGGCGCGGGTTCCGAAACTGACGGTGGTGGTGGGCGGCTCCTTTGGTGCCGGCAACTACTCCATGTGCGGACGTGCCTATTCGCCGAGATTCCTGTGGATGTGGCCTGCGGCCCGGATCTCCGTGATGGGCGGCAACCAGGCGGCGTCGGTATTGGCCACCGTACGCCGTGACGGGCTGGAGGCCCGCGGAGAGCAATGGAGCTCCGAGGAAGAGGAAGCCTTCCGGGAACCGATCCGCCAGGACTACGAGGCACAGGGCAGTCCCTACTACTCCACCGCCCGCCTGTGGGATGACGGCATCATCGACCCCCGCGACACCCGCAGGGTCCTGGGCCTGGCGCTGGACGTATGTGCCAACGCTCCGCTGCCCGAAACCTCCTTCGGCCTTTTCCGGATGTGACGACATGACTTTTGACACCGTATTGGTTGCCAACCGGGGCGAAATCGCCTGCCGGGTGATCCGCACCGTGAAACGCATGGGACTTCGCACCGTCGCGGTGTACAGCGAGGACGACGCCGGTGCCCGGCACGTGCGCGAAGCCGACTGCGCCATCCGCCTGGGCCCCGCGGATCCACGGCACAGCTACCTGGACGCGGAGGCAGTGCTCGCCGCGTGCCTGGCCAGCGGGGCCGGAGCCGTCCACCCCGGCTACGGGTTCCTGAGCGAGAACGCTTCCTTCGCACGTCTGCTGCAGGACAACGGGATCGCCTTCATCGGCCCCGGGGTCAAGGCCCTGGAACTCATGGGGGACAAGATCCGGTCCAAGAACCACGTCTCCGGCTACGGGGTTCCGGTGATCCCGGGTCTCGCGGAGCCCGGACTCAGCGACGCGGAACTGCTGGCCGCCGCAGACTCCGTCGGCTATCCGCTGCTGATCAAACCATCGGCAGGCGGCGGCGGAAAAGGCATGCAGGCCGTGGCCCAGCCCGGCGACCTGCCCGCCGCCCTTGCCTCCGCCCGGCGGGTGGCGGCGTCGGCCTTCGGGGATGACACGCTGTTCCTGGAGCGTCTGATCCAGGCGCCGCGCCACATCGAAGTCCAGGTGCTGGCCGATACGCACGGGAACGTCATTCACCTGGGCGAGCGCGAGTGCTCGCTGCAGCGCCGGCACCAGAAGGTCATTGAAGAGGCGCCCTCGGTCCTGCTGGACGCCGCCACCCGGGAACGTATCGGCGAAGCGGCCTGCGAGGCGGCGCGCTCGGTGGATTACACCGGCGCCGGAACAGTGGAGTTCCTGGTCTCGGGCCAGGCGCCGGATGAGTTCTTCTTCATGGAAATGAACACCCGGCTGCAGGTGGAGCATCCGGTCACCGAGATGGTGACCGGGATTGACCTGGTCGAATGGCAGGTCCGGATTGCCGCCGGGGAGGTCCTGGATCTCTCCCAGCAGGAGGTGCAGCTGACCGGCCACGCCGTGGAAGCACGGGTCTACGCCGAAGACCCGGCGCAGGGCTTTCTTCCCACCGCCGGAACCGTGGAGCTTCTGGCAGAAGCCCGGGGGGAGGGAACCCGCACCGATTCCGGGCTGGTGCAGGGCCAGCGGGTCTCCTCCAGCTATGACCCGATGCTTGCCAAGGTCATCGCGTGGGGGCCCGACCGGCAGAGTGCTCTGGCCCGGCTGGATGCAGCGCTCGCGGACACGGTGATCCTGGGTATCGGAACCAACATTGAATACCTCCGCCTGCTGCTCGCCGACCCCGACGTGCAGGCAGGGGACCTGGACACCACCCTGATCGAACGGCGCCTGCCCGGACTGCAGTTCCGAAGTGCGGACGACGTTGAACTCGCCGCAGCCGGGCTGCTGCGGCTGGCAGCGCTGCAGGAAACGGGGCAGCCGTCTCCGCGGGCCGATTCGGCGTCTGAAGGGTCGCCCTGGCACCGGGCCGACGGATGGCGGCTTGGCGGGACACGTCCGCTGAGCGTCGCCGTCACTGCCGGCGGGGCCGCACACACCGTGGAAGTCACGGGTACGCCCCGGTCCGCCCAGGTGCGGATCGACGCCGGGGCGCCGCGCACCGCGTCGCTGGAGATTGGACCGGACGCCGCGGCGGGGAAGGCGCGGCTGGCGCTGGACGGCGTCGTTTATCCCCTGCGCTTTGCCCACACACCGGGAAGCCCGGAAACCGGCGCCGAGCTGTGGACCTCCCGCGGGGGATACACTGCGGTCCTGGGCCTGCCTGACCGGAGACAGCGGCTGCGGGCCCGGATGGCAGCGTCCGGACGCGCCGAGGGCGCTGTGGACCCGGTGCTCCGCTCGCCGATGCCGGGAACCGTCGTCACCGTCGCGGTCCAGGACGGAGATGCCGTCGAGGCCGGACAGGTACTGCTCGGCGTCGAAGCGATGAAGATGGAACACCAGCTCACCGCCCCCCTTGCCGGGACGGTGTCGATCTCGCTGCGCACCGGAGACCTCGTGAAGGCAGGCCAGGCCCTGGCCTCCATCACGCCGGCTGAGGCAGCCCGGAACGGCAGCGATCCTGCCACCCCCGCACCGCCAACCGAAGGAGCAGGCCATGCCCGGATTTGAACTGAGTGAAGAGCACCAGGTGCTCTCCGATACCGTGCGGGAGTTCGCCGACGAAGTCGTCGCGCCCGTCTCTGCCCGGCACGACGAGGAACACAGTTTCCCGTACAAGGTCGTCGCGCAGATGGGCGAGATGGGCCTCTTTGGGCTGCCGTTCCCGGAGGAGTACGGAGGCATGGGCGGAGACTACTTCGCCCTGGCACTGGCCCTGGAGCAGCTGGCCCGCGTGGACCAGTCCGTGGCCATCACCCTGGAGGCCGGCGTCTCGCTGGGAGCAATGCCGATCTACCGTTTCGGAACCGAAGAGCAGAAGCAGCGGTGGTTGCCGGCCCTGGCCGAGGGCTCCGCGCTCGCAGGCTTTGGACTGACCGAACGCGAGGCGGGATCCGACGCCGGAGGCACCAGGACCAGCGCGCGGCTCGACGGCGGGGAGTGGGTCATCAACGGCAGCAAGGAGTTCATCACCAACTCCGGCACCGACATCACGTCCCTGGTGACTGTCACGGCCGTCACCGGCGTCTCGGAGAACCCCGACGGCTCGGTGCGCAAGCACATCTCCACCATCATGGTTCCCTCCGGCACCCCCGGGTTCACCGTGGAAAAGGCCTACAACAAGGTGGGCTGGAACGCCTCCGACACCCATCCGCTGACCCTGGACAACGTCCGGGTGCCCCGGGAGAACCTGCTGGGCTCCGAAGGCCGCGGTTTCGCCAACTTCCTGCAGATCCTGGACGAGGGACGGATCGCGATCGCCGCCCTGGCTACCGGCGCCGCACAGGGCTGTGTGGACGAGGCGCTGCGCTACGCCTCCGAGCGGCAGGCCTTCGGCACCAGCATCGGCAGCAACCAGTCCATTGCCTTCAAGATCGCCCGCATGCAGACCCGGGCCCACACCGCCCGGCTGGCCTATTACGACGCCGCGGCACGGATGCTCGCGGGCAAACCGTTCAAGACGCAGGCCGCCATGGCCAAGCTCGTGGCCGGGGAAGCTGCCATGGACAACGCCAGGGATGCGACCCAGGTCTTTGGCGGCTACGGTTTCATCAACGAGTTCCCGGTGGCACGGCATTACCGTGACTCGAAGATCCTCGAGATTGGTGAAGGTACCTCTGAGGTTCAGCTCATGCTTATTGCCCGCGAACTGGGGCTTTGAGCACGTAACCGGTTGGTCAACGGCGATTAACGAACGGACGGCTCCATGATTGACAAGACAGTAGCCACGGCGGCGGAGGCCGTGGCAGATATCCCCAGCGGCGCTTCCCTGGCCGTGGGCGGGTTCGGACTCTGCGGAATCCCCGCAGCCCTGATCGACGCGCTGCACGCCCAGGGCGCGGAAGACCTGGAAACAGTCTCCAACAACTGCGGGGTGGACGACTGGGGGCTGGGACTGCTCCTTGCCGACCACCGGATCCGCCGCACGGTGAGTTCCTATGTGGGGGAGAACAAGGAGTTCGCCCGGCAGTTCCTCGCCGGTGAACTCGAGGTGGTCCTCACCCCGCAGGGGACCCTGGCCGAGAAGCTCCGCGCCGGTGGAGCCGGCATCCCCGCCTTCTACACTTCTGCCGGCGTCGGGACCCAGGTCAGCGACGGAGGCCTGCCGCAGAAGTACGACGCCGAGGGCGGCGTGGCGCAGGCATCGGAGCCGAAGGAGGTCCGCTGCTTCGGCGGCAGGGACTACGTCCTGGAGGAATCCCTGACCCCCGACTTTGCCCTCGTGCACGCCTGGAAGGGCGACCGCCACGGAAACCTCGTCTTCCACGCCTCCGCCATGAATTTCAATCCGCTCTGCGCGATGGCCGGAAAGATCACCATCGCCGAGGTCGAGGAACTGGTGGAACCCGGGGAGATCGATCCTGCCGAGGTCCACGTGCCGGGCATCTTCGTCCAGCGCGTCGTGCTGGCCGGTCCGGGTGAAAAACGAATCGAGAAGCGCACGGTGGCCGCAGCGAAAAAGCCGCAGACCGCAGGCGCAGGGGAGGAGAAGTAATGGCTCTGACACGCGATGAGCTCGCGGCCCGGGTGGCGCAGGAGCTCGAAAACGGGCAGTACGTGAACCTGGGCATCGGCATGCCCACCCTCATTCCTAACTTCATCCCCGAGGGGGTAGAGGTGGTGCTGCACTCCGAGAACGGCATTCTCGGCGTGGGGCCCTATCCCGACGAAGCTGCGCTGGATCCGGACCTGATCAACGCAGGCAAGGAAACCGTGACGGTAAACCGCGGTGCTGCCTACTTCGACTCCGCAGCTTCCTTCGGCATGATCCGCGGCGGGCATGTGGACGTCGCCGTGCTCGGAGCGATGGAAGTTGCAGCCAACGGGGACCTGGCGAACTGGATGATTCCCGGCAAGATGGTCAAGGGCATGGGCGGCGCCATGGACCTGGTCTTCGGCGCCAAGCGGGTGATCGTCATGATGGAGCACATGGACCGCAGCGGTGCGCCCAAGATCGTCCAGGAGTGCTCCCTGCCGCTCACCGGCCGGGGCTGCGTGAACCTGATTGTCACCGACCTCGCAGTGATCGAGGTGGGACCGGAGTCCCTGGTGCTGCGTGAGACCGCCCCGGGAGTCAGCGTGGACGAGGTTGTGGCGGCCACCGGCGCTCCGCTGGAGGTGGCCCTTGGCGTCTGATGCCGGCAGCCGGGGCGGGACTGGCGCCGGGACTGCACGCGTCGTCGTGCAACGCGGCCTCTTTTTCGAGGAACTGGAACCCGGGACGGTCTACGACCACCGGCCCGGGCGGACGCTGACCGAGGCGGACAACGTCCTGTTCAGCACCTTGACCATGAACCCGCAGGCACTCCACCTGGACGCCGCTTACAGTGCTGAGCAGCCGTTCGGCCAGCGGTTGGTGAATTCCATGCTGACGCTGGCCGTCATGGTCGGACAATCCGTGGGCCAGGTCACGCAGGGAACCCTCGTTGCCCAACTGGGCCTGACCGACGTCGCCTTTCCCCATCCGCTCTTCCACGGCGACACCCTGTACTCGCAGACCCGGGTAGCGGGCAAGCGCCTCTCCGGGTCCCGGCCCGGACAGGGAATCGTCACGCTGGAGCACACTGGCCGCAACCAGGACGGCACCGTGGTAGCCACTTTCACCCGGACCGCTCTGATGTGGACCGGGGACGGATACGCGGTACGCCGGTAACTCCGGGTAACCGGCTGCGAACCCGCTGGCCGGCGGCGATAACTTAGACAAAGGACGACATATTGCGGAGGGTCCGGCCCCTCCGCGAAACGAAACCGCACGCTGTGAAAACTCCTTGTTACGACGAGGTAAATTAACGCCGCTTCCGTCAGTTCTCTCCAAATGTGGGTATTAGATTCCTACATAACGAGAATGTTGGCAGAGAGGCAGTGCGCAGTGCAGATTCCCTTGACACAGGCATCCCGGGCCGGGCTTGAGTTCCTGGGCGCAACCCAGTCCTACGCAGGCGGCGTCCTGCAGACCCGCGCGGCGTCGGAATACCGCGCGGCCGAACCACAGCCCCCGGTGGCCATCCTGGAGCGCAAAGCCTCGGTGGAACACCACCTCGCCGACAGCGCAGCGTGGGCCTTCGACCGTTTCCTCACCCGCTGGGTAGCGGAGGAAGCATATGTGCGGGCGCTGCCCGCGGCCGAAGCTGCCCGGGACCACATCATCAGCTGGGTCGGATCCAGGGAACCCGCCGGCTCGCTGACCCTCAATCCTCAGTTCGAAGCTCCCGAATACTGGGAGAACGGTTTCCACCTGGCCCCTGGAGGATGGGACGGCCATGAGCTCATGGGTCCAGCCATCCACGAACTCGTCTTCGGCTACATCCTGCGGCCCGGCGGGGTCGGTGCCGTGCGCCACGACGAGAACCTCAACGACCAGCGCCACGTCAGTGCACGCTGCGCGCCCCGCGAGAGCTACGAACGGATCATCGAACTCGGTGCCGGCACGGGACGTTTTACCGCGGCGCTGTCCCGGACGTATCCGGAAGCCAAAATCACCGCGGTCGAGCTGTCCGCCAGTTCACTGAAGTACGCGCATGCCCTGGCCTCCGAGGCCGGCACAGCCGTCGACTGGTACCAGGCACCGGCTGAGGACACCCGTTTGGAGGGCGGCACGGCAGACCTCGTCACCGCCTACACGCTGATGCACGAAGTCCCCACCGAATCCAACCAGGAGATCCTGCACGAGGCCTTCCGGCTGCTGGCTCCGGGCGGAGACCTCATGATCTGCGAGGTGGCCCCCTACGAAGAGCACGACGCATTCCGGGCCGTCATCCTCGACTGGGAAACAGAAAACCGCGGAGAGCCCTACTGGCGGGACGCCCTGACGATGGACCTGCCCGGCATGCTGCGGACCGCCGGGTTCACGGATACCCGGTCCTTTGGTGCCAGCGAACGCAAGTACCCCTGGATCACCCTGGCCAGCAAGCCGCTGGACTGACCCCAACTCCCCACTTTCCGACTTCAGCAAAGGACAACAAACATGGCCGGTGGAGATGTCCCCAACCGCCCGACCTACCTGGGCGACAACCGCCTCGACGACGTCGCCCGGATGGTCTTCGAACTCACCAGCGAACTCTGGATCCTCAAGGACCGGGTGCTCGTTCTGGAAGACCAGCTGGAGCGGTCCGGCGCCCTGGTCCCCGGAGCTGTTGACGGCGCTGTTCCGGAGGGGCCTCTCGCCGGGAGGCTCACGGCTGAACGCCGTCGCCTGGCTTCCCGGGTCTACGGCTCGGTCCTGAGCTCCGATGAACGTGTCAGCGCTGCCTTGACGTAACGGCCCCCGGCGCCGGCCTTCCAGAGGCGCCCGCCTTGTACTTTGTCACCCTGCCCTACCCGATCCTGCCCAGAAACCGTCCGTGGGCTACATGCGGACCTCCCCAGCGAGAGAGAAGTACCATGAAAACACCCCGGTCCCGCCGCCTTTTTGCCGGCGCCGCCTTCAGCCTTGCCGGTGCCCTGACCCTGGGAGCCTGCGGCAGTTCCGCCGGTTCCAGCGGGGAAGCCGCCGACTCAATCTCCGTCGGTTCGATCGTCAGCACCAACGCCATCAACCCGCTGATGTCCTATTACGGCACCTGGCTGCTGGCCGCCTACGAACCGCTGGTAACGGTTGATCCGTCCACAGGCGAGGGCAAGGCCCTTCTGGCGGAGAGCTGGGAACTCGCGGAAGATGAACTCACCTGGACCTTCACACTGCGCGAGGACGTCACGTTTCACGACGGCAGTGCGTTCACCGCCGAAGACGTAGTTTTCTCACTCGAAACCATCAAGGAAAAGGGTTACCAGCCGGCCACGTACCTCTCCCAGGTCGCCTCCGTAACCGCGCTTGGCGACTATGAGGTCCAAATCGTCACGACCGAACCCACTCCGCTGCTGCTCTCGCAGCTGAGCCTGGCTTACATTGCGCCGTCGGATGCCTGGACGGAAGAAGGCTTCAACACTTCCGGCGCCGGGACCGGGCCTTACGAAATCACCGCGTTCGACGCCGGACAGAGCGTCACGCTCACCGCCAACGAGGACTACTGGGGCCAGGCGCCGGCCACCCCGAACCTCACGCTCCGCACGTTCTCAGACCAGACCTCCCTGCAGTCCGCCTTCGAAGCCGGGGAAGTGGACATCGCCCACCAGCTTGGTCCGAACTCCATCCAGGTCCTCGGCGGCAACTACGACGTCTCCACGGAATGGGGCGGGAGCCTGAACTTCTTCCAGTTCAACGCGGACAAGGGTGCCTTCGCCAACCCGGAACTGCGCCGGGCCGCGAACCTGGCGATAGACGCCGAAGCGCTGACCGCTTCCATGACAGCCGGGGCAGGCGAGATTGAAGACGGCCAGCTCGCCCTCGAAGGCGTCACCGGATACTCGCCGGACCTCAAGCGCCCTGCCTTCAACCTGGAGGAAGCGAAGAAAATCGTGGAGGCCGAAGGGGCCGTGGGCACGGAGATCACCATCACCGGACAGTCCAGCCAGAACAAGAACCTCTACGAAGCCATGGGCCAGATGCTTGAGGCGGCCGGCTTCAAGGTCCATTTGAACCTCGTTGAAATCGCGGAGTGGGTGGTCCAGGCACGCGGCACCACGGACGCCGACATCCTCTACCGCGGGCTGTCCTTCAACGGCATCTACGACATCGACCGGGGCTTTACCACCATCTCGCGCATGAACTCGTCTGAGGAATGGAAGGCGCTCTACGACCCGACCCGCACCGAAATGGACAAGCAAGTGCGCGAAGAGCTGCTGATCGAAGCCAGCGAATACGTCAACGAGCAGAACCTGGCGCTGTGGACGTTCGCAGCTCCCGCGGTAGGTGCCGTCCAGGAAGGCGTGGAGGGCGTGGACTTCTCCACCGGACTCTCGCTTCATCTGGCAGACGTCACCAAGACCAACTGACACTCCGCCCGTATCTCCCTCAGAAAAATCCAGCACGGAAGGACATCCCCATGGCAGCTGCACCAGCCACGGCCGAGGCCCAGATCCACATTGACCAGCGCGGCCGTTCCGAACTGGCGTTTCTCCGGCAGATGCGGGGAGGCCTGACGCCCCTGCGCCAGGACATCCGCGCCGCCCTTGAGTCGGCCGGTGTCCTGGCCGGGGACACCGTCCAGGACATATCGGCGCTGCGCAGGGAAGCCGAACCAATCGTGGCGAACCTGCCGGAACACCGCGTGGTCGGATCAGTGCTGCGCTGGTGCCGGGATCAGACCACTCCACGCGCCGTGGCAGCGTTCGAACGGTGCCGGGACGAGCTGGAGCCCCTCGCCTCTGTTCCGGACCATATGGTGGAGGACCTCCTCGGTCCGGAAGTTCCGCGCTACTGGGACTACGAATTCCACGGCACAGCCGGCGGGTGGGACGGACACGGACACATGGGGTTCATCCACTTCGAACTCGTCTACAAGTACCTTCTGATGGCGGCCTACGGCAACGGCATCTTCGCCCTGCGCAAGCAGGTTGCCGCGGCCGCACCCCGCGGGGATTACCAGCGGATCCTCGACCTCGGGGCCGGTACGGGGCAGTACACGATGATGCTTGCCGAGGTGTACCCGGAGGCGCAGATCACCGCCCTTGACCCGTCCCGCACCTCGTTGAATTACGCCAAGCGCCGCTCACTCGACGCCGGCCTTGACTGGCGCTGCGTGCGCTCCCTGGCCGAGAGGACAGGGCTTCCCGACGCTTCGTTCGATCTGGTCACCTCCTTTATCCTCCTGCACGAGGTGCCGCCCCACATCACCCGTGCCATCCTGGCCGAGTCCTTCAGGCTGCTGGAACCGGGAGGGGAGATCCATTTCTCCGATGTAACGCCCTACCGCGCCTGTGATCCGTACAAGGCATGGAATGACGATTGGGACGCCGAGCACGGCAACGAGCCGTGGTGGCGGACGGCCGCGACGGCTGAACTGACTGCCCTGGCAGAGGCCGCCGGATTCACTGAAGTACGCGAAGGCGGGCTGCCCGGCGGCGGTGTCTACCCTTGGATTCTCACGGCACGCAAGCCGCTGGAAACGGCATGAGCACCACGGCCGGGGTCCGACCCCTGAAAACGGCGCCGGTGCCCGAGCGCGGGAACGGCATCTCCCTTCGCGGTGTGAGCGTCCACCTTCCCACCGCGGACGGCGAGCTGCAGATTCTGCGGAACGTCACCATTGACGTTCCTGCGGGCAAGATCGTGGCCCTGGCCGGTGAATCCGGTTCCGGCAAGTCGACGGCCATGCTTGCGATGGTCCGCCTGCTTCCGTGGGGTGCACGGGTCGGCGGGGAGCTGGTGGTCGGCCCCCACGAAGTCACGGCGATGGACGCCGGCCGGATGCGTGGCTTCCGGGCCAGCTATGCCCGGGTGGTTTTCCAGGACCCGTGGAGTGCGCTGCACGCCATGCATTCAATCGGTTCCCAGCTGGTGGAATCCGCCCGCTCGGCCGATCCCGGCCTGTCCAAGGCCGCTGCCCGGGAACTCGCCGTCGCCATGCTGTCCCGGGTGGGGATCCCGGATCCGGAAGCGAGGATGCGTTCCTACCCGCATCAGGTCTCCGGAGGCCAGCTGCAGCGCATCGTGATCGCCATGGCACTAGTCGCCAAGCCGCAGGTCCTGCTGTGCGACGAACCCACCACGGCACTGGATGTCACAACGCAGGAACAAATCCTGGAGCTCCTGCGCGAACTGAATGTTGAAATGGGACTGACGATCGTGATTGCCACCCACGACCTCGACGTGATTGACGGTCTCGCGGATCACCTCGTGGTGATGTACGGCGGCACGGTCATGGAGCAGGGGCCGATGAAGCAGGTCATGGGCAACCCGCAGCACCCCTACACCTGGTCCTTGCTGCAGGCCCAGCCCAAGCGGCAGGGCAAGGGGCGGCTGCTCACCATCCCGGGCCGGCCTCCGGCGCTGGATGACCTTCCTCCAGGATGCGCTTTCGCCCCGCGGTGCGCTTCTGCTGCGCCCGAGTGCTCGGACGCCGTGCCGCGGCTCCTGGCCCCGCACCTTCCGGATCACCGCACCGCGTGCATCCGCGTCCAGCAAGCATCGACCCCTGCCGCCGCCCAGAAAGGCACCCCATGACCACTGCCCAGGCGACCGACCCGGTACTGCAGATCATGTCCCTTGAACAGCACTTCAAGGGAGCCAAGGGCAGCAAGGTAGTTGCCGTCGACGACGTGTCACTCTCCGTGCATTCGGGCCAGACGGTCGGCGTTGTCGGCGAATCCGGCTCCGGCAAGACGACGCTGGGCCGCACCGCCCTGCGGCTCTACGATCCCACCGCGGGCCGCATCTACTTCGAAGGGGAAGATGTGACCCGGCTGCGGGGCAGCCGGCTGACCCGCCACCTCCGCCGCCGCTCGTCGATGATTTTCCAAAATGCCAGTACGGCACTGAACCCCTCACGGCGGCTCGGCGAATCACTTGCCGAACCGCTGGAGGTGCACCGGGTAGGCACTTCACGCACCCGTGCAGCGAAGGTCGAGGAGGCCCTCGAGAGCGTGGGAATCGACCCGGCCTGGTCCCTGCGCTATCCGCGCCAGCTCTCCGGCGGACAGCGTCAGCGTGTGGGAGTGCTGCGCGCCCTGATGCTGGAACCGTCCCTGATCGTCGCCGATGAGCCCACGGCGGCCCTGGACGTCTCGGTGCAGGCCCAAGTGGTCAACCTGCTGCGCGACATCCAGCTGGAGCGGGGGATCTCCTACCTGTTCATCAGCCACGACCTGGAGCTGGTGCGCTACATCAGCCACAACGTCCTGGTGCTGTACCTAGGCCGCGTCGTCGAATACGGCACGGCGGAACAGGTCTTCGGCGATCCGCGCCACCCGTACACCGTCTCGCTCGTGTCCATGGGCCGGGCCCCGGAACACCGGCTGGTTCCGCAGGGGGACATTCCCTCTCCGTCACAGGTGCCCTCGGGCTGTGCGTTCAGCACGCGCTGCCCGCTCGCGACCGACCTGTGCCGGATTTCCCGGCCAGTGCTGACAAATGACGGAGCCGGACGCATGGTTGCCTGCCACCGCGCCGGGGAACTGGCCGTCCCTGGGACAGAACGTGCCGTGCCGGTCATCCCGCACCCGCTGGCCCACATCCAAGGACACTCCGGGGACAGCCACGCCGTCCGCCGGGAAACTGTTCCCGCAACCACAGGAGGAAAGTAAATGCCCGGTTTCGCCGTTGAGAATGCCAAGTATCTGGACCCGGCGCAGGACATGGATGCCGTGATGGGCATGATCCTCGAGCTGGCCTCGGAGATCTCCGTGCTGCGTGACCGGCAGGCGGTCACGGAAACACTGCTCGCCGGACTTACCGGACTGCGGCGGGAAGACATTGACGCCGCCCTGCCCGGAGCTGAACTGCAGGCCGAGCTGGAAGAGGCCGGAAAGGCCTTTACCAGCCGGCTCATCGCTGCGGCTCGCGCCGGGGGAGCAGGCCAGCAGTGAGCGCGGCTGTCCTGGCCCCCGCGGGTGCGCCGGCAACCCGTGCCGCTGCCGGAAAGGTCCGCGGGATTGCGGTCTACGTGCTCAAACGGCTGGGCCTGCTGGCGTTTGTGCTGTGGGGCGTGGTCTCCTTCCTGTTCGTCATGGCCCGGCTGTCAGGCGATCCCGCTGTCCTGTTTTCCGAACCTGACGCCACCGAGGACCAGATCCAGCTCACCCGGGAACGCTTCGGCCTGGACAGGCCCCTGGCCGAGCAGTATTTTTCCGCCCTGGCCGGTGCCCTGAAACTGGACTTCGGCATGTCCTACACCTTTGGCCTGGACGCCTTCACGCTGGTGGCAGAGCGCATGGCCCTGACCCTGCAGGTACTGCTGCCCGGCCTGCTCATCGGCGTCGCAGCGGCATTCGTCGTCGGAATCTATGCGGCACTGAACCGGTCGAAGGCCCGTTCCCGGGTACTGATGTCCGTGGCGTTCCTGCTGGACGGAATTCCCTACTTCTTCCTGGCCCTGCTGCTGGTGCTGCTCTTCGCTCTCTCCTGGCGCCTGCTGCCGGCGACGGGAAGCGGTACCTTCGAACACACCATCCTGCCGATTGCGGTGCTGGCGCTCAGCTCAGTCGCCACCCTCTCCCGCCTGGTCCGCGGCCAGTTCCTCGATGTCCTCGGCGAGGGACACATCCAGATGGCGCGTTCCAAGGGCATTTCCCCGGCGTCGGTGCTGTTCCGGCACGCCCTGCCGACTGCGCTGCCGCCCCTGATCTCCTTCGTGGGCCTGCTCTTCTCCATCTCCTTCGGCTCCCTGGTGGTGCTCGAGCCGATCTTCAACTACAGCGGGCTGGGCGCCCTGCTGGTCCGCAGTGTCACCACCCGTGACTTTCCGGTGGTGCAGGCCGGCGTTTTCGCCATCGCACTGCTGATAACCGTGATCAACCTGGCCATCGATGCGATCGTCACGCTGATTGATCCCCGACTTCGAACGAAGGTCGCGAAATGACAGTCCTGACCCCTCCCGCTGTCCCGTCCGTTGCGGCAGCTGCCGGCCCGGCCAGGCGCAAGGCGCCGCCCCGGTTCGCAGAAGTCTCCGCGGCGGTGTTTTCCGGCTGGGCGGCGCGAATATCAGGAGGCGCGCTGCTGCTGCTCGCCTGCTGCGCGGTCTTCGCCGACATCCTGGCGCCGTTTGACCCCCGCGAGCAGGACCTGCTGAGGATCAACCTGGCGCCGTCGTGGATGGGCGGGCCTGAGGGGCACCTGCTGGGCACCGATGCGCTGGGACGTGACATCGCCTCGCGCCTGCTGTTCGGGCTCCGGCTCTCGCTGGTCATCGGGCTCGCGGCGGCCACCATCGCCGCCTGCCTGGGGCTGCTGCTCGGCGTGCTCGCCGGGTACTACGAAAAGGTGCTCGGCACGGTGCTGCTCCGCCTCGCCGACGTGCAGCTCGCCCTGCCTTTCGCGGCCGTCGGCATTGCGCTCTCTGCCGTCGTCGGATCCGGTGCCATGATGCTGATCGTGTTCCTGGGCTACTGGGGCTGGACCACCTTCTCCAGGGTGATTGTCTCCACGGTGTCACAGGTGCGCCGCGTGGACTATGTGGTTGCGGCCCGCACTTACGGTGCCTCGGCGCCGCGGATCATGTTCCGCCACGTCCTGCCGTCCGTCATCAGCCCCGTGGTGGTCCTGTGGACCAACATGGCGGGCATCCTGACCCTCGCAGAATCAGGCCTCTCCCTGCTCGGGCTGGGCGTGCAGCCGCCGGAGTTCACCCTGGGCTCCATGCTCGCGGACGGGCAGAACGATCTTCGCCTGGCCCCCTGGGCGGCCATCGCACCCGGGGCCGTGCTCATGGTCATCCTGCTGGCCTTCAACACCTTCGGGGATTCGCTGCGCGATGCGCTCACACCGGGAAGCCCGAAATCCAGGCACGATCCTGAGCTGAGCTGAGCTGAGCTGAGCTGAGCTCCGCGGTCGCAGTCCCCGCCCCCCCCGGGTGCGGGGGGGGGGGGGGGGGGGGGGGGGGGGGGGCGGCGGTTCAGCCGGCGACGGCGAGGGCGTCAGTGATCTGCCGGGCAGCCCCGGTAATCAGGGACTGGATCCTGCGCCGGCTCTCGGCCGAAAGCCGGTAGGTCGGCCCGGCGGTGCCCAGGGCCAGGACCTCTCCGCCCGGAGCATGCACGGCAGCGGCGCACCCCCAAATCTCTGGATCGATCTCCTCGAAGCTCTCGGTATGTCCTGCCCGGGCCAGCTCATCCAGTGCCTCGGCGGAAAGCAGCCGGCGGTGCGCCTCCGAATTCAGCTGGCCTTCCACCGATGCCACGTACCTTTCACGCTCGCGGGGCGGCATGTAGGCCAGCAGCGTCCGGGGGATGGACCCGGAATGCAGGGACATTGCCTGCCCGCGGCGGAACTGCAGGCGCACGGCCTGTTCGGACTCGACCCGCTCAACGCAGTAGGCGAAGTCCCCGGCCCGGCGCGCGATGAGTACGGTTTCCCCGATCTCATCCCGCAGCCGGGTCATGACCGGCACCGCGATATCCACGATGTCGGTCCGGCTGGCGGTGTGCGCGCCGGCGAGGTCCAGCACCCGGGCAGTGACACGGTACGCGTTGTCTGTGGCAGGTTCCAGGAACCCTTCCTCACGGAGCAGGCCGACGTAGCGGTATGCCGTCGACGTCGTCAGGCCCAGTTCCCGGGCGAGTTCGGCGACCGTCCAGGCAGGGCGTGCGCCCGTGAACAGGCCCAGGACGTTGAGCAGCTTGCGTCCGGTTTCGGCGCCGCTGGTGCCTTTGGTTCGTGCGGTGTTCGGGGTCATCCCTTGTCCTCGTGGATATGCGATGGAGCAGTTGTCAGGCGCAGGGTTTTGCGGCCATGGGTTGCCATCCTATGGGAATTTAGGTCCCAGCAATTGTTAAATGCTTGTTTCGCCCCGGATTCTGCGTTGACTGTGTTTTCTTTGCTGGCTAGCGTTATTCCCAGTTACTAGGAATCCATTCTCATCATATGGAACTGTCCAGATGAAGCGAGAACGGCAACGAAAGGAAGTTCCGTGGCGATCGTTCGCTTTGGTACCGCCCAGTTCTTCTCCGGCCCGGATACAGCGGCCAACCTGCAGATGTGCATCAACTGGATGCGCCGGGCAGCCGATGCCGGCGTCCAGCTGCTTGTGATGCCGGAGAACTCCAACCGGGTCCGCGACTTCACGACACGCGAAGCGGCCTGGGAGCTGTCCGAAGACCTCGACGGCGATTTCGTCACAGGCCTCCGCGCCGCCTGTGCGGAACTCGGCCTGTGGCTGGCAGTCGGTGTGGACCTGAGGGGCGAGGACTGCCCTGACGTGTTCATCGGCCAGGTGCTGATCAACGACGCCGGTGAAATCGCTGCCGTGCACCGCAAGCACATTTTCTGGGACTACGAATACACGCTCTTCACCCCCGGTACGGAGCCCATTACGGCCGTCGAGACGCCGCTGGGACGGCTTGGCCTGCTGATGTGCGCCGACGGAATTGTCCCCGAAGTGCCGCGCCTGCTCGGTCTGGACGGCGCGCAGGTGTTCCTGAACTCGTTGAACAGCCGGGGGCCGGATGAGCACCGGCTGCACGTTCCGCAGCGGGCCATGGAAAACCGGGTCTGGCATGTCTCCTCCAATACCGTTGGCGGCCCGGCGGACGCGTACCCGTGGATGGGCGGCTCGCAGATCGTCTCACCGGACGGAGTGGTCCTTGCCGCCGCCGGGGAATCTGAGGAGGAGCTGGTCTGGGCAGACCTGGACCCGGCTGCCGCTGACCAGAAGACGGACCCGCTGCGCGGCGACGTGTTCGCCGCCCGGAGGCCCGATCTCTACGGCGATCTGGCACTTCCGGTCCAGGAGCTGCCCGTGGCGGCCATGTACGGACCGGCGGGTGAAACACCCTCCACACTGATCACCGTTGCGCCGCTGCAGGTTTCCTGGTTCCACAACCGCGACTGGACCGTCACCCGGGCCCTGGGCCAGATCGAATACGCCGGTTCCCGTGCCATAGCCCTGGGCGTGCTGCCCGAACTCTTCTGCTTCCGTCCAGGCGAGGTCGCCGCCGATCCGGCTGACGCCGCCGCGTTCAGCGCCGAAGTCCTGGACAGGATCCGTGCCGCTGCAACGGCCGCCCGGATGCATGTGGCCGTAAACCTGGTCGAGGACGGCGGCGGTGCCTACTTCAACACCACCTGGCTGGTCGGCCCCGACGGCGGAACCTCCGCGCGCTACCGCAAGACGCACCTTGAACCGGCTGAAGGGTGGGCAACCCCCGGAGACGACCTCACCGTGGCCCAGACGGCACTGGGCCGAATCGGCTTCATGACCGGAAGCGAAGTCTGGTTCCCCGAAGTGGCCCGCGTGCTGACCGTCCGCGGAGCCGAACTGATCGTGCACCCCACGGGCTGGGACCGGCCCGAGGCCGCTACCTGCGCAGCAGTCCAGCGGACCGAAGAAAACCGTGTGCACCTGATCTCCTCGGCCCGCCTCGACTCCGCCGGCAGCGTGGGCAGCCAAGTGGTGGAGGCCGATGAATTCGTTCCCGGGCAGCCGATCGCCCTGATGCGCTACCCCACTGCCTGGACCTGCCGCGGCGGGTTCGAGGAACAGATGAAGGTGGAGCTGGACCTCCGCGGTTCCCATTCCAAAGTTCAGGGATTCCACCTGGACCCCGTCGCCACCCGGCAGCCGTTCCTCTATCAACCCTTCGTCCGCGCCCAGGAGGTGGCAGCACGATGAGCACAGCACTTACCCCGGACGGCCCGGCCGGCACCCGGGTGCCCGTCCTGGTAGCCGGCATGGGTCCTACCGGCATGGTCGCCGCCCTGGCCCTGGCCCGGCGCGGCATCCCCGTGACGGTGCTGGAGGCCGGTGCGGAACTGGCCGAAGAGTCACGTGCCTCCACGTTCCACCCGCCGAGCCTGGAAATGCTGGCGGACCTGGGCATCCTCGCCGACGTCGAGGCGCGCGGCCTGGTGGCTCCGCGCTTCCAGTACCGGGACAAGTCGGGTGCGGTCCTGGCAGATCTGCACCTTGATGCCCTCTCCGATGACACCCGCTTTCCGTACCGCCTGCAGTGTGAACAGAACAAGCTCACCGAAGTCATTCTCGCGAAGCTCGCCGAATACCCGCACGTGACCCTGCGCTTCAGCGCGCCCGTGCAGCGGGTGGAAATCGGCACGGACACGGCCCGGGTCTTCCTGGAAGGGGACGCACGGGAGCCGAGCTACATCGCGGACTGGCTGATTGCCGCGGACGGGGCCCGCTCCAGCATCCGCAAATCCCTCGGGATCGCGTTTGAGGGACTGACGCTTCCCGAGCGTTTCCTCGTTGCCTCGACGAAGCACGAATTGGGGGAACAGTTCGTGGACCTCGCGCTGGTTGCCTACCTGTCCGATCCCTCGGACTGGGGCGTGCTGCTGCGGACGCCGCGGCACTGGCGGGTGTTGATGCCCGTCAGCCCCGCGGTGAGCGACGCCGAGGCACTCGACCCCGAAACCGTGGAACGGCGCCTGCAGAACATTGCCCCGAAGGAGGGTACGTATCCGCTGGACCACGCCAACATCTACGTTGTCCAGCAGCGCGTTGCGGCCAGCATGGCCGCCGGACGCGTGCTGCTCGCCGGAGACAGCGCCCACGTGAACAATCCGCTGGGCGGAATGGGAATGAACAGCGGTATCCACGACGCCGTTGCCGCTGCCAGGACGGTTGCCGCAGCCCTGGACGGCGCCGACCCCGAGCTGGCAGCCAGGGCCTACGATGAGGCACGCCGCAGCACAGCCGTAAACTTCCTGCAAAAGAGCACCATCCAGAACTACAAGGACCTGCAGGAGTCCGACTCCGCCCTCCGCCACGAACGGACGGTCCAGCTGGGCCGCATATCGGCGGACCGCGAGCTCTCCCGCAGTTACCTGCTCGGCTCCTCCATGCTCAGTGCGGTCTCGCGCTCCAACGACCTGCTCGAGGGCGGACTGCGCGCTGCGGCGCGGGGCGCAGCGGTCCCGGCCGGGCGCCGGCTCTGGGCAGCGCTGTCCGCGGGCACGGTTGTTGCCCCCGGCGCGTACGACGCCGTCAGCGCAACCCTGGTGCGGGACGCCGGGTTCGGTGCCTGCTTTGTCTCCGGAGCCGCCGCGGCGGCCGCCGGACTGGGATGCCAGGACCAGGGCTATGTGGGCCGCGCCGACATGCTGTCCCACTTGGCTCCGGTCGCCGCAGCATCCGGGCTCCCGGTGATCGCCGACGGCGACGGCGGTTACGGCGACGCACGCCAGGCGGCATACACCGCTGCGGCGTACGAACACGCCGGCGCCGCAGCGATCACCATCGAGGACCAGGTCCAGCCCAAGGATCCCTCCGGCAGGACAGCAGTCCTGCCGCTCGAGGAAGCCGCCGCGAAGGTTGCCGCCGCTGTTGCCGCCCGCAGGGAAATGCTGGTCATCGCCCGGACAGATGCCTACCAGACAGAAGGTTTCCAAGGGGTGCTGCAGCGGGCACGCGCCTACGCCGCCGCCGGAGCAGACCTGATCTTTGCCGAGGGCGGCCTGACGGTCGCCGAACTCGCGGCACTGCACCGGGCAACCGGCAAACGCCTGGTTCTCAACCGTTCCGAAGCGAGGGAACCGGTTGCCGGTTCCCTGGCAGACCTGTCAGCAGCCGGCGTCGGCCTGGTCATCTACCCGGTGACAGGCCTGCTGGCAGCAGGCAGCGCGCTGCGCGGTGCCTACGAATCCCTGGCAGAACAGGCGTGGCCGGTGCCTACCGGCCAGCTTGCCTGGTCCTCGCTGAACTCCATGCTCGCCGCCGGTGCTGCCGGCCCCGCAACGTAAAGGATCATCCCTTGCCTTCATACCTCTCCGAACGCGCCGTCCTTGGCGTGATCGTCCCCTCCACCAACACCGTCGTGGAGGCCGAATACAACCTCATGCGCCCGCCCGGCGTCAGCTACGCCACCAGCCGGATCTTCATCAGCCAGCCCGAACTCCAGGACGACGCGTCCTTTGTGGACTTCCTGGAGGACCTGCGCACCCAGACTGACTACGCGGTGCGCGACATCATGACCGCTGAACCCGACCGGATCGTCATGGGTATGTCCGCCGAAACCTTCTGGGGCGGCGCCGAGGGGGCCGCTGCCTTCGAAGCCGGCATCCGGGAACGTGCCGGCGGCCTGGAACTCTCCACCGGTGCAGCGGCCTGTGACGCAGCCCTGCGCAGGTTTGGTGCCCGCCGCATCAGTTTCATCACCCCCTACCAGCCGATCGGCGATGAACAGGTCCGGGCCTACTTCACCGACATGGGCTACGAAGTGGCCAAGGTACATGGCTTCGCCTGTACTTCGGCGACCAATATTTCCGACGTCACGCGGGAGCAGGTCCGTGAAGCCTTCCTGTCAGTGGACGGTCCGGATGTCGACGCACTGGTGCAGGCAGGGACCAATCTGTGCGCCGTGGAGGTGGCCGCCGAACTGGAGAAGGAGCTGGGCAAGCCGGTCATCGCGATCAACGCGGCGACGGTCTGGCACGCCCTGCGCGGCCAGGGAATTAATGACCAGCTCACCGGTTTCGGCCGCCTGCTCGAAGAGTTCTAGGAGATACCCACATGCCCCTCAAACACATCGGCCTGCTCACGCTGCGCCCGGAAACCACAGCAGAAACAGCGGACGAAATCCTCTCCGGCCTCCGGGCGCTCCGGGACCAGGTCCCCGGCGTCGTCTCCGTGACCGCTGCCCGGGACCTGTTCCTCAAGGACGGCAACGCCGACATCTGCTTCGAAGTATCCTTCGCAGACGAAGCAGCCTGGCGCTCCTACCAGGTGCACCCGGCCCACGTTGCCCTCGTCAGGGACCACATTGCCCCTGCCATTTCAGCAAAGGCCTTCATCCAGGTGGGCTGCTAGACCGTGGCCGGCGCGACGGCGGCACCGGCCGCGGACCAGCACCCCCGGCAGGCGGACTTTGGCGCAGATTTTGCTGCCGCGGGACTGGACGGCACGCTCGGGCCGGGGGAACGCCCGGCACTGCTGCTGGTCGATCCCGCGGCTGCCTACACCGAGGAAGAGTCCCCGCTGTATGCCGGTGTCCAGGATGCCGTGACAGGGATGCACCGGCTCCTGGCCGCAGCACGGCGGCACAAGATCCCTGTCTTCCTCACCCGGGTGCTCCATGAACACCCCGGCGACGGCGGACTCTTCGCCCGGAAAGTTCCCGCCACGCGGGTCTGGGCCAAGGGCAGCCCCTGGGCTGAGTTCATCCCCGGACTGGAACCCGGAACAGGTGAAACCGTCATCACAAAGCAGTACCCCAGTGCCTTCTTCGGCACGCCGCTGGCCTCACTGCTTTCCGCCGCGCGCGTGGACACCGTCCTCATAGCCGGGCTGACCACAAGCGGCTGTATCCGGGCCACGGCCCTGGACGCCCTGCAGCACGGTTTCATTCCCATCGTCGCCGCAGACGCGGTGGGAGACCGGCACCCGGAGATCCATGCGTCGAACCTGGTGGACATCAAGGCAAAGATTGCCGACGTCGAAACCACGGCGGGGATTGAACGGTACCTGGCCGCCCGGTCCCTCCTCCAGCCGCCGGGCCGCCCTCCGGTTCCAGCACTGCACGACAGCGCGCCTCACCCCAAGCACCGCACAGAACAGGACAAAGCATGAGCACTGAAAGCCTCGACTGGAACCAGGAAATGGCCCGCATCCGCCAGCTCCGTGCCGAAAGGCCGCGCGTTGGTCCCGGTGCCAGCCCGGCGGTTGTTGTGGTCGACTTCCAGAAGGCGTTTGTTGAACACGCCGGCTGCGGGCCTTCGGCGGCCGCGGCGCTCCGCAACACAGCCGTCCTGCTGGATGCTGCCCGGGCTGCGGGCATCCCGGTGATCTACATCAAGATGATCCTGGATGACCTGGAAGACCGCATGCTGGCGCAGCGGGTCCGTTCCTCCCTCACCGAACGGTGCCTGCGCGGCAATCCCTGGACGGAGATTTCATCGGTTGTGGAACCCCGTCCCGGAGACCACATCGTCGAGAAAACCGTCGCCACAGCTTTTTACAAGACACGGCTGGATGAGCTGCTCGAGGAGCTCGGCACTGACGAACTGGTGGTCGCCGGGACCTCCACCAGCGGGTGCGTGCGTGCGACGGTCATGGATGCCGCCTACCGCTCCTACCGGGTATCGGTCGTGGAGGAATGCGTTGATGACTTCCGGACACTTTCCGGCGAAGTCTCACTGTGGGACATGCAGGACCGGTTCGGCGACGTCGTCGGCCTGTCCGAAACACTGGACCGCTTCGGGCAGCTGGCAGCGGAACGCGCGGAAGCAGTCCGGGCATGACCGGTGCCCGGATTCCCCACGACGAACGCCTGGTTTATGCTCCGCTGCCGGGCCGGCCGCAGCTCACCTGGCCGGGCGGGAAGACCGTGGCGGTCTGGCACGCACCCAACGTGGAGCACTACGACTACATTCCACCCGGGTCGGGAGCGGTGCAGGGGCGGGTCTCCACTCCCGACCTGCAGCACTACACCCACCGGGATTACGGCAACCGGGTAGGGTTCTGGCGGCTGCTCCGTGCAGTGGATGAGTTCGCGGTCCCGAGCACCGTCTCGCTGAGCCTGCAGGTCCTGGAGGAACTGCCCGAAGTCCGGGATGCCATGCTGGAGCGAAGCTGGGAGGTGATGAGCCACGGCATCAACAATCTCCGGCCGCTCTATGGCTACTCCGTGGAACAGGAGCGCGAGTTCTTCGAACTGAACCAGGACCTGGCCCTTGCGTACACGGGTAAACCCCTGAAAGGCATGCTGGGACCAAAGGTTTCCGGCACAGAGAATACCTGCGACCTGATGGCCGAATACGGCATGAGCTATCACGCCGACTGGATCCACGATGAGCAGCCCCGCCCGCTGCGTACATCCGGCGGGGGACGCCTGGTCTCCATCCCGTACTCCTTCATGCTCAACGACGTGCCCCTGCTGCATGCCAAGCATTACTCCGGTGAGTACTTTGCCCGTCTGGCGAAGGCCCAGGTCAGCCGTCTTGTCCGAGATGCCGCCGAGGACGGGCACGGCAGGGTGGCCTGTATCGCGACACACCCGTTTGTCGCCGGCCAGCCGCACCAGTCGAGGCACCTGCTGGACATCTTTGAGTTCCTCCGCGGACAGGATGATGTCTGGCTTGCCACTGCCGGAGAAATCACCGACTACTACCTCGAACACCATTACGACGCCCAGCTGGCCTACGCGGAAGGACTCTCCGCTGGATCCCAGTTTCCCGTCCCCGCAAGGAGCTGACCCGGCATGCCCATTTTGAACCACCCGGCCGACGCCGTCCTGTACGCCCCGGACATTCCCCGCAGCTACGAGCCCGAACGGGACGGCTGGGACAGCCGGGCGCCATTGACGGTCTCACTGCTGCTGCATGCACCCCGCTACCTGGACCCTGCGCCCCCGGGAACCTTCGAGCCGCTTGCCATGCAGGGCGGCGTGGGGCGCGAGACCGGTGAACCAAAGCCGGGCCAGGTCGCTCGTCTTTCGCAGTGGGACTTCGGACTGACTACCGGTATTTTCCGCCTGCTGGACATCGCGGAAAGGCACGGCGTGGCCGCGGCCGTGGCGCTCGATGCGCATGCCGCCGCTCTTCCTGGCCTGGGGGCAGCCCTGGGAATGAGGGCCGGGGAAATCGTGGCCCGCGGAGCCGCCGCAAACAGTGTCCTTGACCCGCGGATGGACGAGGACGCCGAGCGCGCGTACATCACCACGTCACTGGCTGCCGTTGAAGAAGCGACCGGCCGGAAGGTCACGGGCTGGTTCTCCCCTGAGCGCACGTCCACGCCCCGCACGACGTCGCTGCTCGCCGCCGAAGGCGTGGAATGGTTTGGCGACTGGACGCTGGACGAGGTACCCGTTCCCCTGCAGGGGTCCGCGGGCGGGTTGACCGCTTTGCCGTTCTCCCTCGAGACCGAAGATATGTTTGCGCTATACAGCCGGGGCCTGCCGTTTGAGGAGTACGAGGGCCTGCTTGAGGATACCGTCGACCAGCTCGTGGCGGATGCCCGGACCTGCGGAAACCGTTTCCTGGGCTTGAGCTGGTTCGGCTGGGTGCTGGGCCAGGCGTGTTTTGCTGACGTGGCCGAAACCGTGCTCGGCCGCCTGGCCGTGCATCCCGACGTCGTGTTCGCCCTGCCCGGATCGGCGGCGGCCGCCGGCGGCGGGCCCGCCGGCGAAAACACTCCTCGCCCGTGAGCAGCACGGCTGCGCCTGCCCTCCGCCCCGAACTGCCTGCCCGGCTCGGATGGGCACTGGGGTCGGGCACCATCCTGCAGGGTTTCAACTCCTCAATCATCGCCGTGGCAGTGGTGTCCATCGGCGTGTTCTACGGGGACCCATCGGCGCTGCCCTGGCTGGTCTCAGGCATGTACATCGCCTGCGCGGTTGCCTCGCCCACGGCCGGACGCCTGGTGGATCTCTTCGGCGCCCGGAGGCTGTATCTCACCGGACTCGGAATTGTCCTGGCCGGGTCGTTGCTGGGACCGTTCGCTCCGACCTTGCAGGCCCTCGTGGCGGTGCGGGTGCTGATGGGGATCGGGGCCTCAATCCACTTTCCCGCGGCCATGGCCGTGCTCCGCCGGAGCGCGGCAGCGCAGGGCGGGTCGAACCGGCGGTGCATCGGAACCATTGCCCTGTGCGGGCAGACCATGGCCGCTATCGGGCCGTCGATAGGCGGGTTCCTGATAGTAGCCGGAGGCTGGCAGGCAATTTTCTGGGCGAACATCCCGCTGGTCGCGCTTTCCGCCGTGCTCGTGCTCTGCACCGTTGAGGCTGATCCCCGGCCGGAACCCCGAAGCTTCCGTGCCGTAGTCCAGCTGCTCGACGTGCCCGGGCTGCTGCTCTTTGTGCTGGCCCTCGTCGCGCTGATGGCCGGACTGCTCGAACTCGATGGATCGCTGTGGACCGCGGGGGTCCTGTTGGCGGGGTCACTGGGACTCGGCGCCCTGTTTTTCTGGCGGGAGCTGAACGCCGCCCAGCCGTTCCTGGACGTGAGGATGCTCGCCGGCGAACCTGCCGTCCTGCGCACCTGTGCCCGGGCCGTGCTGACCTTCACCGCGTTCTACTGCGTCTTCTATGGACTGCCCCTCTGGTTCGAAGGAGCCCGGGGGCTCAACCCGGCGGAGTCCGGCGCCCTCATGATCCCGGTCTTCGGAGCCGGTGTCCTCTCGACCATGGCAGCGACTGCAGCAGGACGCCGGCTGAGCCCGCGCTGGCTCCTGGTCATTGGCGGGACAGCGTTCGTCCTGGGCGGGGTCCTGGTGGCAGTTCTGTGGACCACCGATTCCCCGGTGTGGCTGCTGGCCGCCGTTGCCGCAGTCCTGGGCGTTCCCAACGGGTTCAACAATGTAGGCAACCAGTCCGTGCTGCAGGCCTCGGCACCCGCAGACAGCATTGGAGTGGCCAGCGGGCTCTACCGCACGGCGCAGTACATCGGGGCTGCCCTGTCCGTGGTGCTGGTGGATGCAGTGCTGGCCGCTGCGGCGCCGGGCGGCGGTGCCCGGTTGCTCGGCATCTGTATCGCGGCGGCAGGATGCGTGCTCACGGCGGTAAACATGGCCGCTGCGCTTCGCCGAACCTGAACCGGGAGCGCCCCCCAGCCGGGGTGGCGCCTACCGCCTGGCCCCGGGCCGCCGGTAGGTTGGACGTACCGCACTACCGAGGAGCAAGCACATGACCGCCTTCCCCATGGGACCTGCCCTGCTGTTCTGCCCCGCGGACCGCGCAGACCGGTTCGCCAAAGCAGCCGAACGTGCCGATGCCGTGATCCTGGACCTGGAGGACGCAGTAGCGTTCGAGGACAAGGAGCAGGCCCGGAAAAACCTGGCAGCCTCTGCGCTGGACCCGGAGCGGACCATCGTGCGCGTAAACCCCGTGGACAGCACCTCCTTCCGTGCCGACCTCGAGGCGCTCGCCGTCACCGGCTACCGGTACGTCATGGCGGCCAAGGCCGAGGACCCCAAGGCCATTGCGCATGCCCTGCGCAAATACCAGGTCGTAGCCCTGCTGGAGACAGCCCTGGGAGTCGTCCGGGCCGCGGAGATCGCCCAGGCCGAAAACGTGGCGGCGCTGATGTGGGGAGCGGAGGACCTGCTGGCTTCCCTCGGCGGCGAATCCAGCCGCAGGGCCGACGGCAGTTACCGCAGCGTCGCTGTCGCCGCGCGCTCCGCCGTCCTGCTGGCCGCCGGAGCCTTCGGCAAAGGTGCGATCGATTCGATCTACGGGAACATTGCGGATACCGCTGGACTGGAAGAGGAAGCGCGCGACGGCGCCGCGTCCGGGTTCGCTGCCAAGGCCTGCATCCATCCGGGGCAGGTGGCCGCCGTGCGTGCCGCGTACGCACCCTCCGAAGCGGAAAAGGACTATGCCAGGGAAGTGCTGGCCGCAGCCAAGGGCCAGGGCGGCGTCTTCAGTTTCCGCGGCGAGATGATCGACGGACCGCTGCTGCGCCAGGCAGAACAAACCCTGCGCCGGGCCGGCATCCTGACCTGATCCGCGGTACAGCAGCAGGTTCCTGTCAAAGCGGGAAGAACTTTCGCCAAACCGGGGAAATCTGTGCGGCGCCCGCCGATACTGGGGCTATGCGCATAGTCATAGCTGGAGCCCATGGGCAGATTGCACGCGAAACCGGCCGCCTCCTGACGGCCGCAGGCAACGACGTAGCGGGCCTGATCCGTGATCCTGACCAGTCCGAGGACCTGGAGCGCGATCTCGTGGCGCCCGTTGTCCTGGACCTGGAAAACAGCACCCTCGAAGACGTGACCCAGGTCTTGAACGGAGCCGACCTTGCAGTCTTCGCCGCCGGCGCCGGACCGGGCAGCAGCAGTGAACGCAAGGATGCGGTGGACCGTGCCGGGGCCGTGCTGCTGGCCGAAGCCGCTGAGCAGGCCGGAGTGCAGCGCCTGATCCAGATTTCCTCAGCCGGCACGGAGACCGTCCGGGACGGGCGCCCGGAAGGCCTGTCCGACACCATGCATGCCTATCTCACAGCGAAACTGGCGGCGGAAGAGGACCTGCGCTCACGCCAGAACCTGGACTGGACGATCGTGAAGCCCGGGGCCTTGACCAACGGGGATCCGGTGGGGCTGGTGGAGCTGGGCAGGGATGTCGCCCCGAACACGATTCCGCGGCAGGACGTCGCCGCTGTGCTGGCTGAACTCGTCACCAGCGGCCGCGGCGTCGGGCAGGTCCTGGGCCTGGTCACCGGGACGGAGACGATTCCGGAGGCCGTTGCCGCGTTGCCTGTTGCGCTGTAGGCCGTGTGCGGCGTGCGGTGGAGGCCGGGTGCGGAATACTGGGAACCATGCAGCTACCTGATGCCTCCGTGCCCCTGACCGCCGAGCAAGCACCGCGCCGGGTGATTCTCCTGGGCTCCACCGGTTCCATTGGAACGCAGGCAATCGACGTGGCGAACGCCGCGCCGGAACGCTTCGAAATCGTGGCCCTCGCCGCAGGCGGCAACAACCTGGACCTGCTGGCCGGGCAGGCGGTCCAGACACGGGCCGCCGCCGTGGGCTGCGCCGCCGTGGACCTGCGGACCCTGGAAGCAGCGATAGCGCGGGCCTGCGCGGCTGCGTCCGTCACCGGCTACGAACCGGAGCTCTTTGTCGGTGCCAGTGCTGCGACGGCCATCGCCGCGTGGCCGGAAGCCGACGTCGTCCTGAACGGCATGACCGGTTCGATCGGCCTGGAACCAACCCTTGCCGCGCTGGCAGCAGGGCACCTGCTGGCGCTGGCCAACAAGGAATCCCTGATCGTCGGGGGAGCACTGGTGAAGCAGGCCGCCCGGCCCGGGCAGCTGGTACCGGTGGATTCTGAGCACTCGGCTCTGGCCCAGGCGCTGAGGTCCGGCACCCCCGACGAAGTTGACCGGCTGGTCGTCACCGCCTCGGGCGGGCCCTTCCGCGGAAGGAAGCGCGCGGAACTCGCGGACGTGACACCGGAGCAGGCGCTGGCCCACCCCACCTGGAAGATGGGCCGGATGGTCACTACCAATTCCGCCACCATGGTGAACAAGGCCCTGGAAGTCATCGAAGCCCACCTGCTTTTCGATGTGCCGCTGGAACGCATTGACGTCGTCGTGCATCCGCAGTCCATCGTCCATTCCATGGTCCAGTTCATTGACGGCTCCACGATCGCCCAGGCGTCCCCGCCTGACATGCGCCTGCCGATTGCCCTGGGCATGGGCTGGCCGCACCGCGTCCGCGGAGCCGCAGTGCCGTGTGACTGGACCCGGGCCGCGGAGTGGACGTTTGAACCGCTGGATGAGGAAGCCTTTCCTGCCGTTCGGCTGGCGAAGGAAGCAGCGGCGTCCGGAGGGACCGGGATGGCCGTCTACAACGCTGCCAATGAGGAAGCCGTGGATGCCTTCCACGACGGTCTCATCGGATTCCCAGACATTGTTGATACGATCGCCGCCGTGCTGGCAGAGCACACGGAGACCGGGATACTCACGCTGGAGTCCGTGCTGGCAGCAGAACAATGGGCCCGCTCGGCTGCCCGTGCCCGCTGCGGCCGGCCGGCGTAGTCCGCCCTGATCCAAAGGAAGTCCGTTGAGCGTTTTACTCTTTGTCCTGGGTGTGCTGTTCGTGGCCGTCGGCATCGCCGTGTCCATTGCGCTGCACGAGGTAGGGCACCTGGTTCCGGCCAAGGCCTTCAAGGTCCGCGTTACGCAGTACATGATCGGTTTCGGCCCCACGGTGTTCTCCCGCAGGCGGGGCGAAACCGAGTACGGCTTCAAGGCACTTCCGCTGGGTGGCTATGTCTCCATGGTCGGCATGTTTCCGCCGAACAAGGAAACGGCCGACGGCGATGTCCGCCGCTCCAGCACCGGCATGTTCCAGCAGCTCGCCGTGGATGCCAGGCAGGCGGAAACCGACCGCCTGGAACCCGGGGACGAGAACCGGGTGTTCTACAAGCTGCCCGTCTGGAAGCGGATCATCATCATGCTCGGCGGGCCGTTTATGAACCTGCTGATCGGCGTCGTGCTTTTTGCCGTGCTGCTCATGGGCTTCGGCACCTCACAAAGCACCACCACGCTGGCATCGGTCAGTGAGTGCGTGGTGAGCGGCAGCCAGGCAGCCGCGGGGCAGTCAGAGTGCACCGATACCGACCCGGCTGCTCCAGCACACGAAGCCGGGCTTCTGCCCGGGGACACCATCACCGCTTTTGACGGCAAGCCGGTTGCCGGCTGGGCCGAGCTCTCCGAACTGATCCGTGAAGCTGCGGGCCGCAGCGTCACCGTCACGTACGAGCGGGACGGAGTGCAGGCGGAGGCCAGCATCACGCCGCTGCTGACCGAACGTCCCGTCACGGAAGAGGACGGCACGCCGGTGCTGGACGACGGCGGCAATCCGGTCACGCAGGAGGTCGGTTTCATCGGCGTCGGATCCCAGACGGCACTGGTCCGCCAGCCGGCCACTGAAGTGCTGCCCATGGTGGGGGAGAACCTGCAGGGCATTGCCGGCGTCATCATCAACCTTCCGCAGCGGCTTGCCGATGTGGCCCAGGCTGCTTTCTCCACTGAGGAACGCGATCCCAACGGGCCCATGAGTGTTGTGGGTGTCGGCCGGATCGCCGGAGAGATTTCCTCCATGGAGGAAGCACCGGTGCAGAACCGTGTGGCCACGCTGATCGGGCTGGTGGGCAGCGTGAACCTGGCGCTGTTCGTGTTCAACCTGATTCCGCTGCTGCCGCTGGACGGCGGGCACGTTGCCGGGGCGCTCTGGGAGTCGCTGCGGCGCGGTTTCGCCAAACTCTTCAAGCGTCCCGATCCGGGGCCGTTCGACATGGCCAAGCTGCTCCCGGTGACCTATGCGGTGGCGGTGCTGCTCATGGGGATGGGTGCCCTGCTCATCTACGCGGACATCGTGAAGCCGGTCAGCCTGTTCTAGCTAGGTTTCAAGTTGAATTGAAACGCATTTTGATTGCAATATGATTTGCAAGCGAATATGGTTTCAACATGTTCGTCATGACGATCGACCAAAAAGACAGCAGGAACAGTGCCGACCGGGTACCGGAGCTGCTGGACCTCCTCGGACCCCTGGACCTGGATCTCCCGTTTGAACGCACCGTGGGCGATGAGGTCCAGGGCGTCACCTCATCGGCCGGCACGGTGGTGGATGCAGCCCTGCTGGCCCTTCGCCAGGGCGGATGGTCCGTCGGGATCGGGGTCGGCGAGGTCGGCCTTCCGCTGCCCGCCTCCTCCCGGGAGGCCGGGGGAGATGCCTTCGTCGCCGCACGCGACGCCGTCGAACGTGCCAAAAAGACCGGGGACCGTCCGCCGCTGGCCGTCGCATCGGCAGGCACCGGGCCCGGGGCGGACCCGGAGACGGTCGCCGCAGTGGCGCAGGCTGAGGCCGTCCTGGTCCTGATTGCCCGGCTGGTCTGCGACCGGAGTCCGGCCGAGTGGCGCATCCTGGAACACGTCGAACCGCATAAATGGGGAGCCAAGACAGAAGCAGCACGTATGCTCGGGGTCAGTTCCCAGGCCGTCAGCAATGCCGTCCGGCGTGCCGGCTGGCAGGAAGAGTGGGCCGCCCGTCCCGCCGCAGCGGTGCTCCTGGAGCGCGCCGACCGGGCTGCCGGCGGGAACCACAGCTGACCCGGGGCATCAAAGGGGGAGGAACGTCATGGACGTCTTATGGATCGTGCTTGGACTGGCGGCCGCCGCAGTCGGGGGATGGCCCGTCACGTCGGGTGTCCTGAAACTGGCGCGGGCCGTCGAAGCGGCGCGCCCCGGCCTGGATCCGTTCAGCGACCCCGCTGCTGACCAGGTCCGGGATCCGGTAGGAGCCGCGGTACATCCGCTGCCGCCCCTTCCGCGCCGGCCGCCCCTGCCCGCTGGGCCGGTGATCCTGCGGGGCGGGCTGGTGATCGGTTTCCTGGAACGGCTTGCCGTGGCCGCCGCCGTCCTCGCTGACGAACCCGTGGCGATCGCGTACGTCGTGGCCATCAAGGGACTGGGCCGGTACGCCGAGCTCAAGGAAACACCGGCCGCGGCCGAACGCTTCATCATCGGCACGCTCACGTCCATGCTCTGGGCCGTGGGGGTCGCCGCAGCAGTCCGCATGGCCCTGCTGCAGGGCTGAATCCCTTAGGGTGGAATTCATGAGTATTTTTGCCGTTGAGTACGTGTACGACGCCGAGTCCGCAGAGCTGCGCGCGCAGCACCGTCCGGCCCACCGCGAGTGGCTTGCAGCCCTCGTGGAAGAAGGCAGGGTCCTGGCCAGCGGACCGTTTGCCGACGGCGCGGGCGCCCTGCTGATCTTCACGGCGGAGAGCGAAGAAGACCTGAACAACCTGCTGAAGCAGGATCCCCTGGCCGTCGGCGGAGGCATCTCGGGGCTGAAGACCACCGAATGGCAGCCCGTTACCGGCGCTTTCTCGCACCTGGCGTCCTAAGCCCAGAGTGATATTCGCTCCACCTGCCCGCGCTCTGCGCGCGGGCAGGTGGATAATAGGGAAGGCGCCCCTGCGCGCCGTTCACAGACTAATACTTGCCCCTTGGGCACATGGAGGAAGCTTTGACCTCGGTCAACCTTGGAATGCCAGCAGCACCGCCGCCCGTCCTCGCTCCGAGGCGCAAGACCCGCCAGATCAAGGTGGGCTCCGTCGGCGTCGGGTCGGACTTTCCGGTCAGTGTCCAGTCGATGACCACGACTCCGACCACCGACATCAATGCAACGCTGCAGCAGATCGCTGAGCTGACGGCGTCGGGCTGCGATATCGTGCGGGTTGCCTGCCCCAGCGCCGACGACGCTGCCGCCCTGCCGATCATCGCGAAGAAGTCGCAGATCCCGGTCATCGCCGATATCCACTTCCAGCCCAAGTACGTTTATGCGGCGATCGAGGCCGGCTGTGCCGCGGTCCGCGTGAACCCGGGCAACATCCGGAAGTTCGATGACCAGGTCAAGCAGATCGCAGCCGAGGCCAAGGCCGCAGGCGTCTCGATCCGCATCGGTGTCAACGCCGGGTCCCTCGATCCGCGGCTGCTGGCGAAGTACGGCAAGGCCACTCCGGAAGCCCTGGTGGAATCCGCTGTGTGGGAAGCCTCGCTCTTCGAGGAGCACGACTTCCACGACTTCAAGATTTCCGTCAAGCACAACGACCCCGTGGTCATGGTCCGCGCGTATGAACTGCTGGCCGAGCGCGGCGACTGGCCCCTGCACTTGGGCGTGACCGAAGCCGGACCAGCCTTCCAAGGAACGATCAAGTCCGCCACCGCCTTTGGGGCACTGCTCTCCAAGGGCATCGGTGACACCATCCGCGTGTCCCTGTCCGCCCCTCCGGTGGAGGAAATCAAGGTCGGCAACCAGATCCTGCAGTCCCTGAACCTGCGTCCGCGCAAGCTTGAAATCGTGTCCTGCCCCTCCTGCGGCCGCGCCCAGGTGGATGTCTACACGCTGGCCGAACAGGTCACCGCCGGACTCGAAGGCATGGAGGTCCCGCTGCGCGTCGCCGTCATGGGCTGTGTCGTCAACGGGCCGGGGGAGGCGCGCGAAGCTGATCTGGGTGTAGCCTCCGGTAACGGCAAGGGTCAGATTTTCGTCAAGGGCGAAGTCATCAAGACCGTGCCGGAAGACCAGATTGTGGAAACCCTTATCGAAGAAGCGATGAGGATCGCGGAAGATATGGGGGAGGCCGATGGCGAGGATGCTGGCACGGGTGGCCCCATGGTTACCGTCGGCTAAGGCCGGCTCTGAGATCCGCAGCGGGCACCCATTGGGCACGCTGCGGATCCTCTCTGCCGCGGACACCGCGGCCCTGACCGAACTCGCGGCAGCGGATGCCGTGGCGAACACGTTCCTGCTCTCCCATTTGGAGACCGCCGGTACGGCCGCGCCCACCGCCTCAGGCGGCCAGATCCTGGGAGTGTTCGACGGCGGCGAGCTGGTTGCCGCCTGCTGGGCCGGCGTCAACGTGGTCCCCACGGCTGTGAGCGCCGACGCCGGTCCCGAGATCGGCGCGTACCTCGCCCGCACCGGGCGCAGGTTTTCTTCCCTCTTCGGCCCAGCCGAAGCCGTGCTGTCCCTCTGGTCCGAGCTGCGGCACACCTCTCCGCGGCCCTTCGATGTCCGTGCCGACCAGCCGCTGCTGGAAATCTCCGCTGCCTCCGATGTTCCGCCGGCCCCCGGGCTCCGCAAGGCACGCCCCTCGGACCTGGACCGGCTGCTTCCGGCCTGCACCGCGATGTTCGAGGAAGAAGTGGGCTATTCCCCGGTTGCCGGAGGCAGCCGCCATTACCGGCAGCGTGTGCTTTCGCTCATCCAAAAGGGACACTCGCTGGTGGAATTCGACCCGGCCGGCGACGTGATCTTCAAGGCCGAACTGGGAACGGTCTCCAGCAGCGCCGTCCAGGTGCAGGGCGTCTGGATGAACCCGGCCTACCGCGGGCAGGGCCTCAGCGCCGGCTACATGTCCGCCGTCGTCCGGTACGCACAGGAGCTCGCTCCGGTCACGAGCCTGTACGTGAACCACTACAACGCCCCTGCCCGGGCCACGTACGAAAGCGTGGGCTTCAAGCAGGTGGGTACGTTCGCCACCATCCTTTTCTGAGCACAGCGGCCCTTACGCTGCCGCTAGCCGGACCGTAGGGTGGAACAACCATGACATCGCTTCGCGCTGCTGCCTGCCTGCTGGCCGGGAGCCTGCTGGCCGGCAGCCAGCTGCTTACCGGCTGCACCGGCACGCCCGGCCCGGGGGAGCAGGGCACCTCGCCTGCCGGGACCGTTTCTCCCGGCAGCCAGCCCGGAACGACCCCTGCCAGTCCGGCCCCTGCCAGTCCGGACGCCGCCAGTCCGGACGCCGGAACTCCGCGCAGCTCCACCGGCACCACCGGGCCCGATGCCGGAAACGCCGGCCAGGAACCGGCCTTTTCTCCGAACCGCCTGGAAGCGGCCGTTGCGTCGGTGAACAGGAACCTGGGACTCGGCGGCGAGGTCCTCAGCGGAGAGTCCCTGCGGGCAGCGTTTCCCACCGGTTCACCAGCCACGGAGGGCGTGACTTTCGACCCGGCTGCCTGTGCCGGGATCGCAGTCACCGACTCGGTCGCAGCGGTCCGGGACGCCTCCCTGGCAGGCTTGGCCTACGGCCCTGCGGGTGAAGCTCCGACGGTGCTCAACGTCGCCGCCTACGCTGATGATTCCCTTCTGGACAGGCTCGACTATATTGACGAGGCCGTCCTGACCGGCTGCGCCGAAGTGAAGATGTCTCAGGACGGCCGGCAGGTCACCATCACCAACACGCAGCTGGACGCCTCCACCGCTGCGGAGCAGACCCTTGCCCTGAACACCACCGTCAGCGGCGCCGGCAGCCGGACCCAGCTGGTGGTGGTCAGTGCGCGGACCGGCAGCGTCCGGATTGTCGTGTCCACGCCCGCGCCCGCCGATCCCCGGGCCGCGGTGCAGGAAGCAGCAGCGGTGATCGACGCCATGCTCGAAAACCTGGGCCTGATCGTCCTCTAGGGCACCGGCCCGCCACACTGCGTGCGTGTCAGGGAGACCCGGAGCAAGCGGCTAGATTAGTACGTAGAACTTCTTACTTAGGTGCAGCCAACGGCTGCAGAAACGGATTCGACGCGTGGTCCTTCGACTTTCCACCCTTTTCCTGCGCACCCTGCGCGAAGACCCGGCAGACGCCGACGTCGCCAGCCACCGCCTGCTCGTCCGCGCCGGCTACATCCGCCGTGCCGCTCCCGGCATCTACTCGTGGCTGCCGCTGGGCCTGCGGGTGCTGGGCAAGGTGGAGACCATCATCCGCGAGGAAATGGCCGCCATCGGCGCCCAGGAAGTCCACTTCCCGGCCCTGCTGCCCCGCGAACCCTACGAAGCGTCCAACCGCTGGACGGAATACGGGGACAACCTCTTCCGCCTCCAGGACCGCAAGGGCGCGGACTACCTGCTGGCACCGACCCACGAGGAAATGTTCACCCTCCTGGTCAAGGACCTCTACAGCTCCTACAAGGACCTGCCGGTCTCCCTGTTCCAAATCCAGAACAAGTACCGCGACGAAGCACGGCCGCGGGCCGGCCTGCTCCGCGGCCGTGAGTTCATCATGAAGGACTCCTACTCCTTCGACATCGACGACGAAGGCCTCGAAGCCAGCTACCAGGCGCACCGCGGCGCCTACCTGCGCATCTTCGAGCGCCTGGGACTCGACGTCGTTGTGGTCTCCGCTGTTTCCGGAGCCATGGGCGGATCCAAGAGCGAGGAATTCCTGCACCCGACTCCGGTCGGCGAGGACACCTACGTCCGTTCGGCCGGCGGCTACGCAGCGAACGTCGAGGCAGTGACCACCGTTGCCCCCGAAGCAGTCGACTACGCCAATGCTCCCGCCGCGCAGGTAGTGGACACCCCGGACACCCCGACCATCGAGACGCTGGTGGCGGACGTCAACGCCCGCTTCCCGAAGGACGGCGGCGAATGGACCGCGGCTGACACGCTGAAGAACGTGGTGCTCGCGGTAACGCTGCCCACCGGCGAACGGCAGATCGTCGTCGTCGGCGTTCCCGGCGACCGTGCCGTGGACCTCAAGCGCATCGAAGCCAACATCGGCGCGCACCTTGAGATCGGCGGTGAAGTGGGCATCGAAGCTGCCACCGAAGACGACCTGAAGAAGAACCCGGGACTGGTCAAGGGTTACATCGGCCCGGGACTGTCCCTGGACGAAGCTGTGCTGGGCACCGAATCCGCCACCGGCCTGCTGTACCTCGTGGATCCCCGCGTGGTGTCCGGAACCCGCTGGGTCACCGGCGCCAACGCGGCCGGAAAGCACGTGATCGGCCTGGTTGCCGGCCGCGACTTCACCTGGGACGGCGTCATTGAAGCCGTCGAGGTTCGCGAAGGCGACGAAGCCCCGGACGGCTCCGGACCCCTGGAAGCCGCCCGCGGCATCGAGATGGGCCACATCTTCCAGCTGGGCCGCAAGTACGCCGAAGCCCTGGGCCTGAAGGTCCTGGACAAGAACGGCAAGCTCGCCACCGTGACCATGGGTTCCTACGGCGTGGGAGTCACCCGCGCCGTTGCAGCTCTGGCCGAGTCCAACCGCGACGAGAAGGGCATCATCTGGCCGCGCGCCGTCGCACCGGCAGACGTCCATGTTGTCGCCACCGGCCGCGGGGACGAGATTTTCGAGGCTGCAGCCAAGCTGTCCGAAGAGCTCGAGGCAGCCGGCCTGGAGGTTATCTACGACGACCGTCCCAAGGTTTCCCCGGGCGTGAAGTTCGGCGATGCCGAGCTGATCGGCGTTCCGACCATCCTGGTGGTTGGCCGCGGCCTGGCCGACGGCGTCGTCGAGATCAAGGACCGCGCCACCGGCGAGGCAGAGAACGTTCCCGTTGCCGAGGCCGTGGAGTACGTGCTCCGCGCTGCCCGGTCCTGAGCACCTAAGTGGTCTCCGGGCTCGAGGAGATAACGCTCGCCACCATCGCGCTTGTGGTCGTGGCGGGCCTTGCGGCCGGGTGGGTCGACGCCGTCGTGGGCGGCGGCGGCCTGCTCCAGCTGCCCGCGCTTCTCCTCGTGCCCGGAATCACTCCTGTCGAGGCGCTGGCAACCAACAAGATGGGTTCCGTCTTCGGAACCACCACCAGCGCCGTGACCTACTACCGCCGCGCTCATCCGGACCTGAAGACGGCCCTGCCCATGGCCGGAGTCGCTCTGGCGGCCAGCTTTGGCGGAGCCGTCCTCGCGGCGTCACTGCCGGCGTCGGTATTCAAACCCATCATTGTGGTGGCCCTGATCATGGTTGCCGTTTTCACTGCGACCAAGCCCACGGTGGGGGAGCTGACCAAGCTCCGCCATACCGGGAACCGGCACTACTGGACCGCAGGCGCCATCGGAGCGGTGATCGGTTTCTATGACGGGCTGATCGGACCAGGCACGGGATCCTTCCTCATCATCGCCATGGTGACTCTCCTCGGGTACAACTTCCTGGCCGCCAGCGCCAAGGCCAAGATCGTGAACATGGCCACCAACATCGGGGCCCTGGCATTCTTCCTCCCGCACGGTTCGCTGCTGTGGGGCCTGGGGCTGATCCTGGGACTCGCCAACATGACCGGCGGCTACATCGGCGCACGCATGGCGGTGAAGCAGGGCAGCAAGTTCATCCGGATCGTGTTCCTGGTGGTGGTCGGCGCGCTGATCATCAAACTGGGAACGGATGTCTGGATGGAGAACTTCAGCGGCTAGGTCCGCTGCATCAGGCCGCGGGAAGATCCCAGACGGGCGGAAGCCCCGGGTGGCGGCGCCCTGCAAGTGCGGAGGCCACCCACACCGAGCGCCGGGCATCCCCGTGCTGCCCCTCGCCCACGTACTCCACCGCGTTGACGACTTCCCGGAGGATGCTCCATTCCCTGGCCGCATCCGGGTCAAGGCCCCCCGCGTCGCAGAGCAGGCGGAGCCGGTCCTGCAGCGACTGTTCAGGCGCGTCCGGGTCCAGGTCCTCCAACCGGTTCCACAGCATGGGTGCGACGGCGTACTCGGGTTCCCCGAGGACCGCCTGGGGATCGATCGCCGCCCAGCCGCTGTTGGATGTGAGGCGGTGCAGGACGTTTTCGCAGTGCAGGTCTGCGTGCACCAGCACATCCCGGTTCCAGCGGCGGCCGACGACGCCGCGCGTCTGGCAGACCTGCAGCGCCTCCTCCAGCAGCCAGCGTTCAAACGGCCGGCCCAGCGCCTCCCACTCCGCCGGCAGCTGATCGGAGAGCTGTTCCGCGTGTTCGGCGACGGACGGAACGGCTGCCCACAGCGGGTCATCGCCGGAGGGAAGGGACAGCATCCGGATCAGTCCGCCCCACACCTCCGCGGCCTGCTGCACGGGCAACTGGGCCAGGGTGGTTCCTGGATCCAGCCGCTCGAGCAACAGCGTGGTGCCCGCCGGGTCCTGGGCAAGCAGCCGCACGGCGCCGGTGCCGTTCCACAGCTGCAGGGCCGCCGCTTCCGTGGCGGACTCCGGGTGCGGGTACGGGAACTTCAGTACGGCAGGGGTTCCGTCGGCGGCGGAGCGCACCGGTACCACGAGTGCACCGTGTCCGTGCCAGCTGTGGGCAGCTGCGCCGGGGTCGGTGACCATGCCAAAGTCCGCCAACGCGGTTTCCACGAGTTCCGGAAGTCCATCCAGCCATTCCCTGCCTTGCCGTGTCCGCAGATAGCGCAGGCGCAGCGCCTCGGGTACGGTGACGGCGGCTGCCATGGTGCCTCCCGGATGGGATGGGGATGAAAACTACAGCCGCATCAGCCGCGGCCATCAAACAAGAGTAGGGGCAGCAGCCCTGTCCGGCCAGTACACCGGTGTGCAGCCGCCTGGTGCCAAAGGGTCAGCCGGCTGCCCAGGGCAGACTGGCCGGGTCGGCGGTGATCCCCGGTGAAGCGGGAGGAAGGCGCGAATCGGAGTACGCAGCCACGGAGGTTTGCACCAGCCTGTCGATGGCCCAGGACCGCAGGGCGCCGTCGCTGGAGCCGGCAAGATCAGCGTAGATGCCGGGCAGCGCCGCTTCCATCGCGGACAGGCTTCCGGCCGGGTCGGCGATAAACTCCGCCGACAGCGAGTAGGCGGGCAGCGGGCTGACTGCCGGGAGGCAAAGTGACGAAAGATGCCGTACGCCATCCTCGCCGGCCTTGAGATGGGCTGCACGCTGTTCGGCAGCGGTCTGTCCCAGTACGGCGAAGGAACTCCCGCCCTGGGCCTGCGCCACCTCGTAGGCATAGACTGCGCCGAACTCGGCATCCAGCACCGCACGGAGTGACTCGGCTGCCCCTGGGCGGTCACGCAGCTGGGTGCGGTCGGAGGCAGCGTCGCTGTTGGTGCACCGCGCAGCACTTTCCTCGAGGACCGGCGTCCAGCCCGATTCCTGCAGCGGTTCGCTCGTTTCACCCAGGGCGTCTGCAGCCCGCTGTGCCAGGAGCAGTTGTCCGGCGCCAACTGAGGCCAGCAGCCGGGCAGTTCCGTAGTCGGCCCGTCCCGCTGCTTCCAGATTGGTCTTCGCCGCTTCCTGCAGCGCCTGCACATAGGTACCTGACGATTCGCCGGAGCTCCCTGCCGCCTCCGGGGCGCCGGCCGGAGGCGTGGTGCCGCCGGGGCCGGCCAGGAGCAGCGCCTGCTCTGTCAGGGTCTGTGCCTGCAGCTTGAGCTCCGCGGCTGCCGGTGCGGGTACTTCCAAGCCGGCGGCATCCGCGGCCAGGACCCGTGCCGTGGCGAACGCCTCATTGAGGGCCTGCTCAGAAAAGGTGCGCGGCCGGTCAGCTTCGGCACGGGTCCCTGCCGTGAGTCCGAAACTGGCAACGACGCAGGCCAGAAGGCCAAGCGCCAGGGTACGCCGGAGAACACCGGCAGCTGCGGCAGCCTTGGAGGGGCGCGCTGCAGCGGTGTTCAGGGGTGAAGGGCGCTTATTCACAACAGTCGATCATGTCACGAACCGGGTCCCGGCTGCACCGGTGACTCGGGCACTTGGGAAAGTCGGTAGGCTAGGAGCTACAACAACATCTAGTGGGAGGCAGTAATGGCGGGTCGGACCAGCCCCAAAAAAGACACGTCGTCGGACTACCGCAAGAACGCACAGCGTGCAGAGATCGCGGCAGAGACGCAGCGGCTCACCGCTTACCTTGCTCCCACTGTCGCCTCCGAGGGACTCTTCCTGGAGGAAATCGAGATTAAGCTGGCAGGCGCCCACCGTACCGTCCACGTCATCGTGGATCTTCCCGAAACGGAAACCGGCGGGGTCAGCCTTGACCGCATTGCGGAAATCTCCCGCGTCCTGTCGGATGCCATGGATGAGGATCCGCACGACGACGGACGTCCGTACAGCCTTGAAGTTTCTTCCCCGGGAGTCTCGCGTCCGCTGACCGAGCCCCGTCACTGGCGGAGGAACACCGGCCGGATGGTGACCGTCTTCCCGGTGCGCGGCGACGCCGTGACGGGCCGCCTGGTCGAGACCGATGCCGAGGGCATCACCCTGATTCCTGAACTGCCCGTGAAGAAGGGCATGAAAGCCAAACAGGGCGAGAAGACGCACCTGGCCTTTAGCGACATCGCCAAGGGGAGGGTCGAAATCGAATTCGCCCATCTCGAGGATGAACCGGCAGGCGAAGACGCCGACGAATTTGAAAGCACAGCCGAGGAGGCCTAAATGGATATTGATATGAGTGCGCTGAGGCTGCTGGAAGCGGAACGCGAGATTCCGCTGGACAAGCTGATTCCGACGATTGAGCAGGCACTGCTTGTCGCCTATCACAAGACGACCGGATCGCAGGAGACCGCCCGCGCTGAACTCGACCGCAAGTCAGGCCACGTCACCATCTGGGCGACGGAGGTCGACGACGACGGCGAGGCAGTGGGGGAGTTCGACGACACTCCCGCAGGCTTCGGCAGGATTGCCGCCAGCACCGCGCGCCAGATCATCCTGCAGCGCCTGCGTGACGTGGAGGATGACAACATCCTCGGTGAGTTCAAGGGCCGCGAAGGCGAGCTCGTCTCAGGGCAGATCCAGCAGGGCAACAATCCCCACATGATCCAGGTCAACCTTGGCTCGGTGGAGGCGCTGCTGCCTCCGACGGAGCAGGTCCCCGGCGAGAAGTACCTGCATGGATCACGCCTGCGTGCGTTCGTCGTCGACGTCCGCCGGGGTTTCAAGGGTCCGTCGATCACGCTTTCCCGTTCCCACCCGGGCCTGGTGCGCAAGCTCTTCGAACTTGAGGTGCCGGAAATCGCCGACGGTTCGGTGGAGATCGTTGCCCTGGCCCGTGAGGCCGGCCACCGGACCAAGATTGCGGTCAAGGCCAATGTCGCCGGAGTCAACGCCAAGGGCGCCTGCATCGGTGAGATGGGTTCCCGCGTACGGGCCGTGATGACCGAACTGCACGACGAGAAAATCGACATCGTCGACTTCAGCGAGGATCCGGCGACCTTCATCGCCAACGCCCTCTCGCCGTCGCGCGTGAACTCCGTCACCATCACCGACGCCGACGCCCGCTCGGCCCGCGTCGTCGTGCCGGACTACCAGCTCTCCCTGGCTATCGGCAAGGAAGGGCAGAACGCCCGCCTCGCCGCCAAGCTCACCGGGTGGCGGATCGACATTGTCTCCGACGCAAAGTCGGCCTGATACTCCCGTTCCGCGAAGCCGGATGCGGGCATGAGAAGAGAAAAGCGGTAGAATGTTCATGGCCGGGTCACCTTCCGCCTTCCAGCAGCCGCAGCAGCCCGAGGATTCGGTGCGGCCTGCGGCAGGATCAGTGCATGTTCCCCAACGGACATGCATTGGTTGCCGGAAGAAAGATGACCAGGCTGCTTTGATGCGGCTGGCGCTTGAATCGAAGGAAGGCACACGTGCCGTCCAGGTCGATGAAAGCCGCCGTATGTCTGGCCGGGGTGCCTGGTTGCATCCCGAGGCAGCATGCCTCGCAACAGCTGTAAAACGCAGGGCCTTTGGCCGCGCCTTCCGGGTGCAGGTTGATATCTCGGCGCTGGAGCAGTGGTTCGAAGCTCAAGAGGCTGGTTCCGACCCGGAGCTACCTCGAAACCGTCCAACCTGAAAGCGGGTCAGAAATCTGATGGAAACCCGATGAGTACCCAGCGATGAGTACTTTGTTGTGCTCTGTGATGGGCCCTGCTGCACCCGCAGCGGAAGCCCGCAGCAAATAGACGGTTCGTGCCTGGCTCGGTGCGGACCGAGACAGGAGAAATGTGGCCAAGGTCCGCGTACACGAGCTCGCCAAAGAGCTCGGCATTACCTCGAAGGATGCAGTTGCAAAACTGCAGGAACTGGGCGAATTCGTCCGGTCGGCATCCTCGACAATCGAAGCACCCGTAGTTAAGAAGCTTCGCGGGGCATTCCCCGACGCCGCTGCCAAGCCGGCAGCATCCAAGCCCGCAGCACAGGCCAGCCCTGCGCCGCGTCCGGCAGCTCCCGCAGCCCCGGCTGCGCCTGCTCCGGCCGCACCCAAGGCTGAAGCTCCGGCTGCTGCCGAAAAGCCGGTGGCTCCCGCTGCTGCCGAAAAGCCGGCAGCTCCGGCTCCGGCCGCTCCCGCTGCTCCCAAGCCTGCTGCAGAAGCGCCGGCTGCGAAGCCTGCCTCGCCGGCTCCCGCAGCCGAAGAGAAGCCCGCAGCACCGGCTGAGTCTTCCTCCGCCCCGCGTCCGGGTGCCCCGCGCCCCGGAGCTGGCGGACCCCGTCCGGGCAACAACCCCTTTGCAACGTCCCAGGGCATGCCCCGTCCCCGCGGCCGCGGCGACGGCGAGCGTGGCCAGGGTGGTGCTCCGCGTCCGGGTAACAACCCGTTCGCTCCTTCCCAGGGCATGCCCCGCCCGGGCCAGCGCCGTGACGACGCCGAACGCACCGGAGCTCCCGGCGCAGGCGGTCCCCGTCCGGCAGCCGGCGCAGGCGGTCCTCGTCCGGGCGCACCCCGTCCGGGCGCACCGCGTCCGGGCGCTCCCCGTCCCGGCGGCGCTCCGCGTCCGGCCGGTGCCGGCGGAAACCGTCCGACTCCGGGCATGATGCCCAACCGCACCGAGCGTCCCGCAGCCCCGGCCCGTCCGGGTGCAGGCGGTCCGCGCCGCGGCCCCGGCGGTGCGCCGGGTGCAGGCGGCGGCGCTCCCGTTGGCGGCGGTTTCGGCAAGGGCGGCCGCGGACGCGGCGGCACTGCCGGTGCTTTCGGCAAGGGCGGCGCAGGACGCGGCAAGCAGCGCAAGTCGAAGCGGGCAAAGCGGCAGGAACTGGAGCAGATGTCAGCTCCGTCGCTGGGCGGCGTTTCGGTACCCCGCGGCGACGGCAACACTGTTGTCCGGCTCCGCCGCGGCGCGTCCATCACGGACTTCGCCGACAAGATTGAGGCAAACCCGGCAGCACTGGTTACCGTGCTGTTCCACCTCGGCGAAATGGCAACTGCCACGCAGTCGCTCGACGAAGAAACGTTCGGCGTCCTGGGCGAGGAACTGGGTTACAAGATCCAGGTTGTCTCTCCGGAAGACGAAGAGCGTGAACTGCTCAGCAGCTTCGACATCGACTTCGAAGCCGAGCTGGAAGCAGAAGGCGACGACGACCTCGAGGCACGTCCTCCGGTAGTCACCGTCATGGGCCACGTCGACCACGGTAAAACCCGCCTGCTCGACGCCATCCGCAACACAAAGGTTGTCGAAGGCGAAGCCGGCGGCATCACCCAGCACATCGGTGCCTACCAGATCGCCTTCGATCACGAGGGCACCGAGCGGGCCATCACCTTCATCGATACCCCGGGCCACGAGGCGTTCACCGCCATGCGTGCCCGTGGTGCGAAGGTCACCGACATTGCCGTGCTGGTTGTGGCAGCGGACGACGGCGTGATGCCGCAGACCGTTGAAGCACTCAACCACGCACAGGCAGCAAACGTGCCGATCGTGGTCGCCGTGAACAAGATCGACAAGGAAGGCGCCAACCCGGAGAAGGTCCGCGGCCAGCTGACCGAGTACGGCCTGGTTCCGGAAGAATACGGTGGCGACACCATGTTCGTTGAGGTCTCTGCCCGCCAGAACCTCAACATCGACGCCCTGCTTGAGGCCGTGCTGCTCACCGCAGACGCTGCCCTGGACATGCGCGCCAACCCGGACAAGGACGCACGCGGCATCGCGATCGAAGCGAACCTGGACAAGGGCCGCGGCGCTGTTGCGACCGTGCTGGTCCAGTCCGGAACGCTGAAGGTTGGAGACACGATTGTGGCGGGAACGGCCCACGGCCGCGTCCGTGCCATGTTCGACGAGAACGGGGACAACGTCACCGAAGCCGGACCGTCGCGTCCGGTCCAGGTACTGGGTCTCTCCAACGTCCCGCGTGCAGGCGATACCTTCTTCGTGACCGACGACGAGCGTACTGCCCGCCAGATCGCCGAGAAGCGTGAAGCTGCAGACCGCAACGCTGCCCTGGCCAAGCGCCGCAAGCGCATCAGCCTCGAGGACTTCGACCAGGCTGTCGCCGATGGAAAGGTTGACACCCTCAACCTCATCCTCAAGGGCGACGTGTCCGGTGCCGTGGAAGCCCTGGAAGACTCCCTGCTCAAGATCGACGTCGGGGACGGCGTGCAGCTGCGCGTTATCCACCGCGGCGTTGGTGCCATCACGCAGAACGACGTCAACCTGGCGACCGTGGACAACGCGATCATCATCGGCTTCAACGTCAAGCCTGCCGAGCGCGTGGCCGACCTGGCCGAGCGTGAAGGCGTGGACATGCGCTTCTACTCCGTCATCTACGCAGCAATCGATGACATCGAGCTGGCCCTCAAGGGCATGCTCAAGCCGGAGTACGAGGAAGTGCAGCTCGGTACCGCCGAGGTCCGCGAAGTCTTCCGCTCCTCCAAGTTCGGCAACATTGCCGGCTCGATCGTCCGGTCCGGCATCATCCGCCGTAACGCCAAGGCACGGGTCACCCGCGACGGCAAGGTCATCGGTGAAAACCTCACCGTCGACTCGCTCAAGCGGTTCAAGGACGACGCCACGGAAGTCCGCACCGACTTCGAATGTGGTATCGGCCTGGGCTCGTTCAACGACGTCAAGGAAGGCGACATCATCGAGACCTTCGAGATGCGCGAGAAGCCGCGGGTCTAGTCCCACGGCCTGGGGCTGCCGGATTCCGGCGGCCCCAGCCCGGGGCAGTCTGCCCCGGTATACCGCCGGGAACCGCAGGGGAGACCCTGCGGTTTGCGGCATTCCAGCGCCCGACGGCGGTCCCTTCCGGCCGCGGTCCGGCGAACCCACGGTTTTACTAAGGAGAGGTAATGGCAGATCCAGCACGCGCTGCGAAACTCGCTGACCGCATCAAAGTGGTAGTTGCACAGGCGCTCGAGCGGCGGATCAAGGATCCCCGGCTGGGATTCGTGACCATCACCGACGCACGGGTCACCAACGACCTGCAGCACGCCACCGTCTACTACACCGTCTTCGGCGACGAGGCCCAGCAGGCTGACACCAAGGCGGCCCTGGACTCTGCGCGCGGGATCCTGCGTGCGGAGGTAGGCAAGAACATCACGGTCCGCCTCACGCCGACCCTGGAGTTCGTTGCTGACGAAATCCCGGTCAATGCCAGCCACCTCGAAGAGCTGATCCGCGAAGCGAAGAAGCGCGACGAAGAGCTGGCAGCGCTGAAGCAGGGCGCCCAGTACGCCGGTGACCCCGATCCGTACCGCAAGGACGAAGAGGACGACGAAGAAGACCTGCAGGACGCGCCTGCCGAGGATTCGGACGCGCGCAGCTAGGCATCAGGACACGCAGAAGGAGCGGACCGCCACGGCGGCCGCTCCTTCTGCGTTCCCGACGCAGGACTAGTCGTTGTTCGGCTCTGCCGGCGCCCCGTCCGGCTCCGCCAGCCCGCGGGGATCTCCGCCGCTGGTGAGCTGGATCCGAATCACCTTCCCGTCCAAGACAGGGGGCGGCGCATTCGGATCGGTGGGTTCGCCGGGCTCCGGGAACCCCCCGGGGGGAATGGCATCAATACTTGCGTACAGTGCCGAGCCCCGCAGTTCGACGTCGGCCGGAGCAGCAGCGTCCAGGAACGGCTGGGCCGTAGCGGTGCCGCGTGGAATCACCGAGATCCGGTTCGCGAAAAGTTCAGCAACGTAGATGTCGCCGCGCGCGCTGACCGCGATCCCCGTGGGGGTCACCAGGCCCGTGGCGGCAAGCTCAACCGCACCGGTGCGCAGGTTCACGGTGTAAATGGAACCGGGTCCGCCGGGGCCGCCGGGAAGGCTGGCTACATAGAGCCTTCCGTCGCGTCCCATGGCCATGTCGGTCGGGACCGGTTCGGAGTAGTACACATGGCCCGCGGTGCAGGCAGGCAGCCCGTTTGCGGCAGCGGACTCCGCAGTGATGGGCGACGCTGCCGGCGGGAGGACAGCGACCGTGGACGTCCTGCCGCTGCGCTCGGAGACCTTGAGGATCGCGTTTGCTCCCGCGTCGGCGACGAGGATGCCGCCGGTGATCCGCATCGTGTCATAGGGATGTGAGTCCTGGATCCCCGTGTAATCGTTGGGAATCATCGGATCGATCTGGGCCAGGCATTCAGCGTCGAGGTCCCGGAACCCGTACGTATTGACCTGATCCGGGTTGGCCCTGCGTTCATACTCCGCCAGATCGGTGATGGTCCGGATGTTTCCCCGCCGGTCCACGGAGCGGAGCAGTGCGACGTTGTTCTCCGGGACTCCAAGCCCCTCACCGGTGGTCAGGGTGTAGTAGGTGGTGCCGCGGGAGCGTGACACAGCGTCCGAGGAATAGCCCTCGATCCCCGGGTCGAGGGTGGTGAGTACGCCGCCCTGGCCGATGCGCACGACGCTCTCGGCCATGGACTGCGCGACGTCGACAGACCGGCCGCTTCCCAGTGCGATCCGCAGCGGTGTGGTGAGGCCGGTGGCGAGCGTGGTGACTTCACCGGCCACCGGGGGCTGTGGGGAGGGATGATGCCCCCGGTAGCCGGCGGCGGCGGGCGGTGCGCCCGCCAGGCCTGCCAGCAATGCTGCTGCTGCGGTCAACGACAGCAATGAGGGTGTGCGCTTCTTCATGGCTTCCTCCGTGGATTAGGTGCTGCCGGGATACGGCTCAATGCGAGACTCACCCGGCGCGGAACCCCTAAACCGTTCCCCCATGCCGAAGGAGTCACAGACTAGGCAGGGGGCGGCGGTGTGTAAACGCGAAGTTGGGAGGAAACTGTGCCTCAGCTGATAAATAGCCGGAACGCCCTGAGGCTAATCGTTGGCGGGGAGCCGGCCCAGGCCTTCCGCCAGATCGGTGCCCGGCCCGCAGAGGGCGATCCGGACCCAGCCCTCGCCAAACGAGCCGAAAGCAGTTCCCGGGGCCAGGGCGACGCCGGATTCGGCCAGGAACGTGCGGGTCCACCCGCGGATGTCGCCGCCGGAAGCGTGCGAAAGGTCGGCCCAGAGATAGAAGGCACCCTGGGCCGGCAGGAACGGTATCCCCTTCTCGACCAGTACCGCGGTCGCAGCGTCCCGGTTGCGGCGGTAATGTGCACCGGCCTCACGGACGTAGTCCTGCGGGCCGGTCAGGGCAGCGAGGGCTGCGTACTGGGACGGGGAAGCCACGCAGGAAACGATGGATTCCATCACGGTGCTCATCCGGGCTTCCAGTCCCGGGGGAGTCACCAAGGCGCCGATGCGAAGACCCGTCAGGCCGTAGGTCTTGGACAGGGTGTAGGAGGAAACCACCCGTTCTCCTTCCCCGTCAAAGGCCAGCGGGGACATATGCGGAACGTCGTAGGTAAACGCCTCGTAGCACTCGTCCGAGATAATCCAGAGATCCCTCCGCCGGGCCAGTTCCACCAGCTCGCGGGTGAGGTCCGCACTGAAGACAGAGCCCAGCGGGTTGGACGGCGAATTCAGCAGCAGCACCCGGGTCCGGGGAGTGATCCTGGCCTCAATGTCCGCAATCCTGGGCTGGAAGCCGTTTTCGGGGTGCAGCGGATAGTCGACCGGCTCGGCGTGGAGCAGGCGGGCGGTCATGGCGAAGGTAGGGTAACCCGGATTCGGAATCAGGATCTCGTCTCCGGCGTCGAGCAGCAGGCTCATCGCCAGGTGCAGGCCCTGCTGCGCGCCGGCCGTGACGAACACCCGCGACGGATCCACTGCGGTCCCGGTCTGTGCGCCGACCTGCTCGGCGAAAGCCGTCCGCAGGGGAGCTATGCCTGCATTGGGCGTGTAGCCGGTCTCATCCCGGGCGAGGGTCTGCTGTGCGGCCTCAAGGATGTGGGGCGGCGTCGGGAACCCCGGTTCTCCGATGCTGAGGACAATCGAGTTCGGTGTTGCCCAGGCAGCCTGCGTGATTTCGCGGATCTGGTTCGGGTCGACGGTACGCACGTGGGAGGCAAGCTGGGGCATATCCGCATGCTACCTCCGCTTGCCGCTTCCGGCGTGTTGGCGCGGCCGCCGGGGAGTACAGCCGGCGCACGGCGCCAGGCACGCCCTGACCGGCGCATATACTGGAAGGCGTGAATTCCGGGCAGGTCCGTTCAGGACTGATAATTGTGGACAAACCGCAGGGATGGACCAGCCATGACGTGGTGGGACGCCTGCGCAGGCTGGCCGGCACCCGGAAGGTGGGCCACGCCGGGACCCTGGACCCCATGGCCACGGGAGTCCTGGTGGTCGGCATCAACAAGGCCACCCGGCTGCTGACCTACATCGTGGGCACGACCAAGACCTACGAAGCCACCATCCGGCTGGGCCAGTCCACTGTCACTGACGACGCCGAGGGCGAAGTGACGGCAGAGACGATTGCGGCGGCTGTCACAGACGAAGAAATCGAGGCTGCCGTCGCAGCCCTCACCGGAGACATCCAGCAGGTTCCCAGCAGCGTCAGCGCCATCAAGGTCAACGGTGAACGCTCCTACGCGCGGGTCCGCGCTGGCGGCGAAGTCAACCTTCCCGCCCGTCCGGTGACCGTTTCCCGCTTCGAGATTCACGGGATCCGGCGCGAACACGGCGGCAAGCTGCGCGACGTCGACGTCACCGTTGAATGTTCATCCGGAACCTATATCCGTGCCCTCGCCCGTGACCTCGGTGCCGCGCTGGGCGTTGGCGGGCACCTGACTGCGCTTCGGCGCACCGCCGTCGGGCCCTATTCCGCTGACCAGGCCTCCACCCTGGAGCAGCTGGCGGAAGACCTGCGGCTCCTTGAGCTCAATGATGCGGCCCGGGCGCTGTTCCCGGTGCGTGAACTCAGCGCCGTCGAGGCGGAGGACATCTCGCATGGGCGCAGGATCGATCCGTCCGGGTTCCCGGCGCGGAACGGAGAGCCTGTCCCGGTCGCGGCGTTCGCGCCGGACGGCGAACTCATCGGCCTGTTGGCGGACAAGGCCGATACTGCCCGGGCGCTGCTGGTCTTTGCCCCTGGAAATGAGAGGGCCTAAGTGCTCATCGACCCCCTGTTCATTGTCGGCACGGTTGTCTGCCTCGTCTCCACGGTCCTCTGTGTCGGTGCGGCCATCCTGCGGCACGGACCCAACGACCTCACGATCCTCTCCGCCGCCGCCGTCGAACTGTTCCTGATTGTCTACGCAATTGCCGCCGTGATCCGCCAGACCGGCGGAGAAACCCTGAACGGACCCGCCTGGGAATTCTGGGGGTACCTGCTGACGGCTGCCGTCATCCCGATCGGCGCCGTCTGGTGGTCGTTGATGGACCGGTCGCGGTGGAGCAACCTGGTCCTGGGGGCAGTCGGAGTCACCGTGTTCGTCATGCTGTTCCGGATGGAGCAGATTTGGGATGGAGTCCAGCTCGGATGAAAAAACTGATCAAGCCCAAGCCCGCTGCGGACCAGGCACAACCGGCTGCGCGCAACACCGGGCCGGGACGGCTCATCGTCGCCGTCTACGGCGTCTTCGCCCTGGCAGCATCGGCACGGGCAGCCTTCCAGATCGCCACCAAGTTCGACGAGGCCCCGGTTGCGTACCTGCTGTCCGCCTTCGCGGCTGCGGTCTACATCGTCGCGACGCTTTCACTGGCCCGGTCCGGGGAAACCTCCTACAAGGTCTCCGTCGCCGCCGTCGGCATCGAGATGGCCGGTGTCCTGGCCGTGGGACTCCTTGGCCTGCTTGACCCCGCCGCCCTGCCGGATGACACCGTCTGGTCCGGTTTTGGCCAGGGCTACGGTTTTGTGCCGCTCGTGCTGCCCATCCTTGGACTGTGGTGGCTTTACCGGCACCGGAACCGCCAACACGCCTAGCTGCCGGGGCGCAAACAGGTCCGTCCCAGCCCGTGAGACGATGTGAAAAACCGTGCCGGCGTCTCAATGCGGGCGCGGCGAACCGCGATCCCATCAGGGGGCAACCATGACCACGCCAACTCCGGGACCGGCTGAGCAGTCCCACGGCGCAGCCGGCGACCGGCAATCCGGCCCGGGCGGGCAGTCCTCCCCGGGCGGGCAGTCCTCCCCGGGTGGCCAGTCCAGCGAACGCTCCGGCAGGGTATCCCGGCGGAGCAGAGGCAAAACGCCCGCGTCCGATGCAGGCCGCAGGCAGCCTGCGAGAACCTGGAAGAGCTCAGATGACTGGGGTGTTTTCCGGACCGTGGTCATCGCCGTCGGCGTCCTGATTGCCGGAATAGGCATTTATTACCTGATTACCGGAACGGCAGGAGTGGCTGAGACCAGCGGGGGAGCGGTCAACGCGTCTCTGGAGAGCCAGTTCCGCTTCTTCTCCGCCATGATGGTCGGCGTCGGAGCGGCCTTCGTGGCAATAGCCATCAAGTTCCAATGGGCCAACATGCTGTGGCTGGTCTGCCTCATGGTCTTCCTCGGCGGCATCGGACGCGTTCTGTCCTGGGCCTTTTCCGGCACCCCGCACTTCACGCTGATCATCCTCATGATCCTCGAGCTGGCCTTCCCGCCGGCGCTGCTTGTCTGGCACCGGTTCATCGTCAAGACCAGCGCGCTGAGGAGCGAGATCCACCGGGGCCGTGCCGGCGGAGAAGACTCCGCACCGGCCGGTGCGTGAAGGATGCTTGTTTTCCGCCATAATGGATGAAGCCTTCTGTGCAGCACCTGCTGCCCAAGGCGCATTCATGGCAGGCATTTGTCGCTGGTAAGGAGCTCGGGTGTATTACTGGAATGACCTTGCGGAGGTGCCGTCCGACCTTGGTCCGACAGTAGTGACGATCGGCAACTTCGACGGCGTCCACCTGGGCCACCAGCACGTCCTTGCCCGCCTCGTGAAGACGGCCCGTGATCACGACGCGGCGGCCGTGGCCTTGTCCTTCGACCCGCATCCGGCTGCGGTCCACCGGCCGGAAAGCGCTCCCGAGCTCATTATGGGACCGGCTGACCGGACCGAGGCACTGGCGGAAGCCGGCCTCGACGGCCTCCTGATGGTGCACTACGATCTTGACCTTGCGTCGCTGACCGCCGAGGAATTCGTGCGGAAGTTCCTGGCCGAAGGCCTGCATGCCGTCGCCGTGGTCCTGGGGCACGACGCCCGCTTTGGCCGGGGGAACACCGGGGACCTGGACACCATGCGGGAGCTGGGCGCGGAACTGGGATTCGACGTCGTCGCCGTTGATGATCTCGATGCCCTTCCCGAAGGTCCCGAAGACTCCCAGGGGCGCCGGTGCTCTTCAACCTGGATCCGCGAAGCCCTGGCCGCGGGGGATGTCCGGACGGCGGCACGGCTGCTGGGACGGACACACCGCATGCGCGGGGTGGTGGTCCACGGGGCTGCACGCGGCCGCGAACTGGGATTCCCCACCGCAAACCTGGCACCCGAGTCGACGGGCCTTATTCCGGCGGACGGCATCTATGCCGGCTGGCTGGTTGATTCCGCCGGAACGCGGTGGCCGGCAGCCATATCCGTCGGTTCGAACCCGACGTTTGACGGCGTCAGCCGCCAGGTGGAGGCACACGTCATCGACCGGCCCCGGGAAGCCGTCGAAGATTTCGACCTCTACGGCCAGTGCGTGGGAGTGGAGTTCGTGGAACGCCTGCGCGGCATGGTCGCCTACACCGGACCGGAGGCGCTGATCACCCAGATGCGGCTTGACGTCGCCCGGACTAGGGACGTCCTTTCGACAGAAGGCCCCGCGGCCGGGTAAACTGTTGGAAAATTCGGCTGCGGTCCGTGGCGGCTGAATTTCTTTGTGTCCGTCGCTTTGAAGCAGCGGGCACAGGGTTCCCGGCAGCGAAGTGCTGATTCGGGCCTCACGGCACAAATTGTAGGAGTTACATTGGCACTCGATCCCGCCGTCAAGCAGGCGATCATCAAGGAATTCGCACTCACCGAAGGTGACACCGGATCCCCCGAGGTTCAGGTTGCTGTTCTGTCCCGTCGTATTTCCGACCTGACCGAGCACCTGAAGACCCACAAGCACGACCACCACACCCGCCGCGGCCTGATGGCCCTGGTTGGTCGCCGTCGTCGTATGCTGGGTTACCTGCGCGAGACCGACATCACCCGTTACCGTGCGCTCATCGAGCGTCTCGGCCTGCGTCGATAGTCATGCTTTGAGGGCGGTACCTGCGCACGCGCAGGGCCGCCCTTTCCGCAGCCGCGTCCCTGGGGCAGATATGGACACCGGAATCACCGGAAGCGCACCTGCCCGGAGCGCAGCAACTGCGGAACCCGCAGTACAGCAGTAAACACAAACACATACAGGAGTCAGCCAGCATCGCAGCATTCGCGGTCCTCGGTAGTGGTTTACGGGAAGTTTGGCCCGTGGACCTCGATCGAAGACCGGGTGTTGAGCCCCTGCAGCCGCAGGAGTTCATGGGACGATGCTGGGTGCCTCCGCAAAGCAGAACGGAGGTGACTCTCTATGGAGGGTCCCGAAATCCAGTATTCAGAAGCCGTAATCGACAACGGTCGTTTCGGAAAGCGCGTTATCCGCTTCGAAACCGGCCGCCTGGCAGCCCAGGCTGCAGGTGCCGCGATGGTCTACATCGACGAAGACACCGCACTTCTCTCGGCCACCTCGGCCGGCAAGTCCCCGCGTGAGGGCTTTGACTTCTTCCCGCTGACCGTGGACGTCGAAGAGCGTATGTACGCCGCCGGCCGCATCCCGGGATCGTTCTTCCGCCGCGAAGGCCGTCCGTCCACCGAAGCCATCCTGGCCTGCCGCCTGATGGACCGCCCGCTGCGCCCGGCATTCGTCAAGGGCCTGCGCAACGAAGTCCAGGTTGTCGTCACCGTGATGGCGATCAACCCGGACGTGCTCTACGACGTGGTTGCCATCAATGCGTCCTCCATGTCCACCCAGCTTTCCGGCCTGCCTTTCTCCGGCCCGATCGGCGGCGTCCGCGTCGCCCTGGTCGAAGGCCAGTGGGTTGCCTTCCCGAAGCACTCCGAACTGGAGCGCGCAGTCTTCTCCATGGTGGTTGCCGGCCGCATTGCCGGTGACGACGTCGCCATCATGATGGTTGAAGCCGAAGCCACGGACAACGCCTGGAACCTCATCAAGGAAGAGGGCGCCACCGCCCCGACCGAAGAGGTTGTCGCCGAGGGCCTCGAAGCCGCCAAGCCGTTCATCAAGGCACTGTGCGACGCTCAGGCCGACCTGGCAGCACGCGCCGCCAAGCCGACCGTTGAGTTCCCGCTGTTCCTGGACTACCAGGACGATGTCTTCGAAGCCGTCGAAGCTGCTGCCGCTTCCAAGCTGGCCGAGATCTTCGCGATCGCTGACAAGCAGGAGCGCGACGCCGCCTCCGACGCACTCAAGGACGAAGTCAAGGCTTCCCTGGCAGAGCGCTTCGAAGGCCGCGAGAACGAAGTTTCCGCTGCGTTCCGTTCCGTCACCAAGCAGGTTGTGCGCCAGCGCATCCTCAAGGACCAGATCCGCATCGACGGCCGCGGCCTGACGGATATCCGCCAGCTCACCGCCGAGGTCGAGGTTCTGCCCCGCGTCCACGGTTCGGCAATCTTCGAGCGCGGCGAAACCCAGATCCTGGGCGTCACCACGCTGAACATGCTGAAGATGGAACAGCAGATCGACTCTTTGTCGCCGGTAACGCGCAAGCGCTACATGCACAACTACAACTTCCCGCCGTACTCCACCGGTGAAACCGGCCGCGTGGGCTCGCCCAAGCGCCGCGAAATCGGCCACGGTGCCCTGGCAGAGCGCGCGCTCATGCCGGTGCTGCCGTCGCGTGAAGAATTCCCGTACGCCATCCGCCAGGTCTCCGAAGCCCTGAGCTCCAACGGCTCCACCTCGATGGGCTCGGTCTGCGCCTCGACGCTGTCCATGCTCAACGCCGGTGTGCCGCTGAAGGCTCCGGTTGCCGGCATCGCCATGGGCCTGGTTTCCGACCAGGTCGACGGCGAAACCCGCTACGCCGCCCTGACCGATATCCTCGGTGCCGAAGATGCCTTCGGTGACATGGACTTCAAGGTCGCCGGTACCTCCGAGTTCGTCACGGCCATCCAGCTGGACACCAAGCTCGACGGCATCCCCGCCTCGGTCCTGGCCGCCGCGCTGAAGCAGGCCCGCGAAGCGCGCCTGCACATCCTCGGCGTCATGGATGCTGCGATCGATACCCCGGACGAGCTCTCCGAGTTCGCGCCGCGGATCATCTCGGTGAAGATCCCCGTGGACAAGATCGGCGAGGTCATCGGCCCGAAGGGCAAGATGATCAACCAGATCCAGGAGGACACCGGCGCTGACATCTCGATTGAAGATGACGGCACGGTCCTGATCGGCGCCACGGACGGCACGTCCGCCGAGGCTGCCCGGGCTGCGGTCAACGCGATCGCCAACCCGATGGTTCCGGAACTGGGCGAGCGCTACCTGGGCACAGTCGTGAAGACCACCACCTTCGGTGCCTTCATCTCCCTGACCCCGGGCAAGGACGGCCTGCTGCACATCTCCGAGCTGCGCAAGCTCTCGGGCGGCAAGCGCGTCGACAACGTTGATGACGTTGTCTCCGTCGGCCAGAAGATCCAGGTCGAAATCACCAAGATCGACGACCGCGGAAAGCTTTCCCTTTCGCCGGTTGTTGCCGAAGACGACGCCGAAGGCGAACTGGCTGCCGAGACAGCAGAGTAAATGCCTGAAAACATCACGGACAGCCGTTCCGGCGCGGGATTTTCCCGCTCCGGGACGGTTGTCCCATTTCCACTGTCATCCAGGCCGGGCGATCCGGCCATCGAAATCGGCGATCCGGCAGGCGCCGTCGTCCGCCGTTCCGTGCTGCCCGGCGGAGTCCGGGTGCTCACCGAGTCCATGCCGGGCCAGCGCAGTGCCACGATTGGCTTCTGGGTCGGCGTAGGGTCGCGTGACGAAGCAGAAGGCCGGCACGGGTCCACGCACTTCCTGGAGCACCTGCTGTTCAAGGGCACGGAGCGGCGCAGCGCCATGGACATTGCGTCAGCCTTCGACGAAGTAGGAGGGGAATCCAACGCCGCGACGGCGAAGGAGACCACCTGCTACTACGCCCGTGTGCTGGACACCGACCTGCCCATGGCCATCGATGTCATCGCGGACATGGTCACCTCTGCCGTGCTGGATCCGGAAGAGCTCGAGCAGGAACGCGACGTCATCCTCGAGGAAATCGCGATGGACGCCGACGATCCGGCTGATCTCTGCCATGAGAAGTTCGCCGAGGCCGTGCTGGGAGACCATCCGCTGGGCCGTCCGATCGGCGGAACGCCGGAAGCGATCAAGGCCGTGCCCCGGGATGCCGTAGTAGAGCACTACCGCAGGCACTACCGTCCGGAAACGCTGGTGGTAACGGCTGCCGGCGGCCTGGAGCATGAAGGTGTGGTCTCACTGGTGCTGGACGCCCTCAAGCGGGCCGGCTGGGAACTCGACGAGGGCGCTGTGCCCGCTCCCCGGCGGAACACTGCGCCGGCGCAGATCACCGCCGCCGGCGGCGTGCAGGTCATCAACCGTCCGGTGGAGCAGGCCAACATTGTCCTGGGCTGCCCGTCGCTGACGGCTACCGACAGCCGGCGGTTCGCCATGAGCGTGCTGAACACCATCCTGGGCGGCGGAATGTCCTCGCGCCTGTTCCAGGAAATCCGGGAAAAGCGGGGACTGGTGTATTCCACCTACTCCTTCGCGGCGTCGTACACCGATGCCGGCTACTTCGGCATGTACGCAGGCTGCTCGCCGGCCAAGACGCGGCAGGTCATTGACCTATTGCAGTCGGAGCTGGAGCGGCTGGCAGCGGACGGCGTCGAACCCGGAGAACTGGAACGCGCCGTGGGCCAGATTTCCGGGGGACTGGTTCTCGGCATGGAGGACACCGGTTCACGGATGTCCCGCCTGGGCAGCGCTGAGCTGGTCCGCGGCGAGTACGTCGACATTGAAGCCTCCCTGGCCCGCATCCGTGCGGTCACGGGAGACCAGGTTCAGGAGCTCGCTGCCGAATTGGCAGCGGCACCGCGGACCATCACCGTCGTCGGGCCCTTCGCATCCGCGGCGGAGCTCGGCTTCTAGCCTCTCATCCCATCGAGATGACAGAAACTGCCCGTATGAGCCTTCATACGGGCAGTTTCTGTCATCTCGATTTTTTGGGGGAGGGGACGGGCTTAGCCGCCGGCAAACGGGGGCAGGATGTCCACCGTGTCCGACATCTCCAGCAGCCGGGACCGGTCGCGGGCGGCAACCTCATTGACCAGGAACGTGCTGCGTCCAATGACGGTCTGCAGGACGGGGGTTCCCTCCGGCGCATCCGGATGCAGTGCGGCGAGCTTTTCAAGCAGCTCGCCCAGCTGGAGGGGCCCGGCGTTGATCGTTTCTTCTTCAATGCCTGCCGCTGCCTTCGCAGCGCCAAAATAGCGGATCAGCACTTAGCCACCTATCGCACTCATTGTTCGTTCAGGCTGTACATAGTCCGGGGCGCCGAGACCGGCATGGTCCATTCCGTGCGCCTTCGGCTTGCCCCACATCGCTTCCTGCCAGCGGCGTGCGACGGCGGCGTCGTCCCCGCCGCTCCGCAGCAGTTCCAGCAGGTCGGTTTCCTCATGGGAGAACAGGCAGCTGCGCACCTTGCCTTCGGCCGTGATGCGGGTCCGCCGGCAGTCGGCGCAGAACGGTTCTGTCACGGAGGCAATGATGCCGACGACGCCGGCCACCACGCCGGGAGAAGTGCGGGAGCGCACTTCCCACCGTTCGGCCGGCGCGCCGTCGCGGTTGCGCGGATCGGGGGCGAGGATGAAACGTTCCTCGAGCCGCTCCCGGATCTCGGCCGCGGTAATCATGCCCTCCCGGGTCCAGCCGTGGTCGGCGTCCAGGGGCATCTGCTCAATGAACCGAAGTTCAAACCCGTGCGCCACGGCCCATTCCAGCAGGTTGGGGGCCTCGACGTCGTTGATGCCCCGCATCAGCACGGCGTTGATCTTGATCAACCCCAGTCCGACGCGCGCTGCTTCCTCAACGCCCGCCAGGACCCGGTCCAGGAACGGACGGCGGGTGAGCTGGGCGAAGGTGCCGGGATGCAGCGAATCAAGGGAGACGTTGATGCGGGTCAGCCCTGCCTCCTTGAGGGCTCCGGCTTTTTTATCCAGCCCCAGCCCGTTGGTCGTCAGGGAAACGGGCAGCTCGGGATGGTTGGCCCGGATCCCGGCGATGATCTCCACCAGATCGGCACGGACCAGCGGTTCGCCGCCGGTGAGCCGGAGCTCGCGGACACCCAGTCCGTTGACGCCGATGCCTACCAGCCGGACGATCTCGCCTGCTGTGAGCACCTTGTCCTTGGGCAGCCAGTCCAGTCCGGATGCGGGCATGCAGTACGTGCAGCGCAGGTTGCATTTGTCCGTGAGCGACAGGCGCATATCGGTTGCACGCCGGCCGTAGCGGTCAACCAGCCCGTCGAGTCCCTCCGGAGTCTCCGCGTTCGGCGCCGCCCCGGGCTCGGGGAACGGCCGCGGCGGTGCGAAGGCGGGCATGCCAAGCTCAATTCCCATTCCTCGAGTGTAGGCGGTTTCACATCCGGCCTCTAGGAAGGTTCCGCAGCCACGCCGGGGCAGGGGCCAGGACTGCCATAATCGTTCCAGGCCACCGGAGGGAAACCGTCCGGCCAACTTAGCTGACCGGAGAACAAAACGATGCCAGGAATGTGGCCCTGGGCCAGTGCTGCAGGGCTGGTGGCCGCGGCGCTTTCCGTCGCGGCCGGGGAGCTCGCCGCAGCACTCCTGAGTCCTGCCCTGTCACCGGTCACGGCTGTAGGAGCGGTGGTGGTCGATGCGGTGCCGGGACCGGTCAAGGACTGGGCTATTGCTGTTTTCGGCACCGCGGACAAGACCGCCCTCCTGGCCGGAATGCTGCTGGTCATCGCCCTGACCGGCGCGGCCTGCGGACTGCTGGAAACCAGGCGTCCGCCGTGGGGTTCGGCCGTACTGGCGGGTTTCGGCGTGCTGGGCGCGGCTGCCGCGCTTTCCCGGGCACAGTTCTCTGCGTTGGCGCTCCTTCCGCCGCTGCTCGCCGGTCTGGTGGGTGTGCTTGTCCTGCGGGCACTGGCGGCACGGATCCGCAGCTATGCGGCTTCGGGCCCGGGAGAGCCGGGAGCCAGCCGCCGGGACGTCCTCGCAGCGGTAGGCGGCGGGGCTGCCGTGGCCGTGGTTGCCGGCGGCCTGGCCGGGCTGACCCGCAGTTCACAGATAGCCGCCGAAGACCTGCGCGCGGGCATCGACCTGCCCCCGCCGGTGGAACCCGCAGCACCTGTTCCTGCCGGCGCGGAACTCGGCATTCCGGGAACTGAGCCCCTCATTACGCCCAATGCCGACTTCTACCGGATTGACACAGCCCTCCGGGTGCCGCTGGTGAATCCCCGGGAATGGCGGCTGCGCGTCACGGGGCTCGTGGAGAGGGAGGTCGAACTCACCTATGACCAGCTGCTGGCCAAGCCCCTGCAGGAAAGCTGGGTCACGCTGGCCTGCGTTTCCAACGAAGTGGGCGGGTCCTTGATCGGCAACGCCCGGTGGCTCGGCTGGCCGGTCCGGAAGCTCCTGGCCGAAGCCGGGGTGCAGGACGGTGCCGACGTCGTCCTGTCCACCAGCGAGGACGGCTGGACCGCCACGACCCCACTGGAGGCTCTGACCGATGCCCGCGATTCCCTGCTGGCGGTTGGCATGAACGGTGAGCCGCTGCCTCCTGAACACGGCTTTCCGGTCCGGATGGTGGTGCCGGGCCTCTACGGGTACGTCTCGGCGACCAAATGGGTCACCGAGCTGAAGGTTTCCCGGTTCGCAGATGAGACTGCGTACTGGACAGACCGGGGCTGGTCCGAGCGCGGTCCGGTCAAACTCTCCTCACGGATCGACACGCCGTCGCGCAATGCCCGGCTCAGCGCCGGCACCGTGACTGTTGCCGGCGTTGCCTGGGCCCAGCACACGGGCATCAGCAACGTCCAGGTCAAGGTCGACGACGGCGAGTGGCAGGACGCTCGGCTTGCCGCCGGCATCTCGGCGGACACCTGGCGCCAGTTCGCGGCCGACGTGGAGCTTTCCGCCGGCGACCACACCATAGAAGTCCGCGCCTTCGACGCGGACGGCAACGTACAGGACGCAACGAACCGGCCGGTAGTGCCCGACGGCGCCACCGGCCTGCATTCGGTCACGGTTGGCGCCGGCTGACCATGCCGTCCCGTCCGGAGTATCCGCTAGGGTCGAGCAATGGCTATCACGACTCTCGAAGGCACTGTTAACTTCCGTGACGTGGGCGGATTGCCGCTCACCGGGGGCGGGACCGTCAATTCCGGTGTGCTGTACCGTTCCGACGCAATCGCGGGGCTGACCCCGCACGGCCTCGAGGAACTGGCCGGATCCCAGATCAACGTCATTGTGGATTACCGAACGCCGGCAGAGCAGCAGATGGCACCGGACCGGCTGCCTGCCGTGAACACCTTCCTGAAGCTGGACCTGCCGCTGCTGGAGGGAGCGTTCACGGCGATGGCCCAGCAGGAAATGCAGCGGGCGAATCTTTCCGGTGACCGGGCTGCGGCAGCACGCGCGGTGCAGGCCGCCGTGGGCCAGCTCCCCACGCTGGCGCAGATCTACACCGGGATGCTTGAGCACGCCGCGGAGGAGTTTGCCCAGAGCGCAAGGGCTGTGTCAGCAACCGGACCTGGTTCGGCAACCCTGGTCCACTGCACGGCGGGCAAAGACCGTACCGGAGTGGCCATCGCGCTGATCCTGGACGCTGTCGGGGTGGAAACCGCTGCGATCGTCGCCGACTACGAGGCAAGCGAACACAACCTGGCGGGCGCCTGGGCGGAGAAAACACTGGGCATGGTCACCGCGATGGGGGTTCCCCTGAACGACGAAATCGTCACGCTGGCAACCAAGGCACCCGCCGGGGCCATCCGCGCCGCGCTGGACTGGGTTGAGGAAAACCACGGTTCGTCGGCCGAATACCTGCGTTCCGGCGGACTGAGCGATGCTGAACTGTCCGACCTGCGCGGCCGCTTGCGCGACTAGGCACAACGGCAGGGCCCGAGTCCTCGCATAGACTTCCGGAAGAACGCCGGACGAAGGAGAAACGTGGGGAGCACAGGCAGCCGGGCGCGCCCGGTACGGGAGCACCAGGACGCCGTTGCGCAGCTGCTGGCGAACAACCTCCGCAGCCGGACGCAGGAACGAAGCCTGGATGCGGCCGCCGGACGCATCCTTGCCGGCGACGTCCGTGCCCCGGGCAGCCTTCCGCCGTTCGCCAACTCACAAATGGACGGCTACGCCGTTCGCAGCACGGACCTGGACACGGGAGGAGCAGCCGCAGAACTGGCTGTTGCGGCCGCGATTCCGGCCGGAGCGCCGGCGCCCGGCCTGGCCCCCGGCACGGCGGCGCCCATCATGACCGGAGCCATGCTGCCCGCGGGGGCGGACGCCGTCGTACCCATTGAGCGCGCCGTGCCGGACACGTTCTACCCGCACCCCGAAGGGGAGGCGGTTTCCCTGCCCGGCGGGGTGCCGGCCGGACAGTTCGTCCGTCCCAAGGGCTGCGACATTGCGGCGGGGGACGTGGCGCTGGCAGCCGGAACTCGGCTTGGGGCGGCGCAGCTGGGTCTGCTGGCAGCCCTGGGGATCCCCGCCGTCAGCGTCCGTGCGCCGCTGCGGGTGCTGCTGCTGAGTACCGGCGACGAGGTGGTGGAGCCGGGCCGGCCGCTGGCACCAGGCCAGATCCATGACGCGAACACCACCCTGCTTGCCGTCAGCCTGCGGGAAGCCGGTGCCGAAGTGATGCGCTCACGCATCCTGGCGGACTCTCCGGCAGAATTCCTCACGGCCCTGCGCGATGACCTGGCCAGGCACCCGGTGGATCTGATCCTCACCTCGGGCGGCATCAGCAAGGGCGCCTATGAGGTGGTGCGGCTGGCGCTGGCGGCCGACGGCGTTGAGTTCACCTCGGTAGCCATGCAGCCCGGCGGTCCGCAGGGGATCGGGACCGTGGACGGGGTTCCCTTCCTGGGGTTCCCGGGCAACCCGGTCAGCGCCCTGGTCTCCTTCGAAATGTTCCTGCGTCCCGCGCTCAGCGCGTTGACCGGCCTGCCGGCACCACGCCGGGTCCTCAAGGCCGTCCTCGCCGAGGAAGCGCTGAGTCCGGCCGGGAAACTGCAGGTCCGGCGCGGCCAGTACGGTGCGGGCACGGTGTCACTCATCGGCGGGCCCGGTTCCCACCTCATCCATGCCCTGGCCGCCTCCAACGCACTGGTCCTGGTTCCCGAAGAAACAGAACACCTCCCCGCCGGCTCGGAAGTGACAGTATGGCTGTTGGAATGACCCGTTCTACCGAAAGGACCGCGCCGATGGCCGGAGACGAAAACCAGCCGGCACTGACCCATGTCAGGGCGGACGGAACCGCCCACATGGTCGATGTCTCCGCGAAGGCCGAGACCTCCCGCGAAGCGACGGCACAGGCCGTGCTGAACACGACCGCCGACGTGGTGCGGCTGCTCAGCGACGGAGGCCTGCCCAAGGGAGACGCCTTTGGCGTCTCCCGCGTGGCCGGCATCATGGCCGCCAAACAGACCTCTAACCTCATACCGCTGTGCCATCCGCTGCCGATCACCAAGGTGACGGTGGACTTCGAGCCCGGAGAGAGCACCGTTCTCATGAAGGCAACGGTGAAAACCAAGGCCCTGACCGGCGTCGAGATGGAGGCCCTGACCGCGGTCTCCGTCACGGCCCTGACCCTCTACGACATGATCAAGGCCGTGGACAAACACGCAGCCATCTCCGACATCATGGTGCTGGCCAAGTCGGGCGGCAAAAGCGGGGACTGGGCGCTGTGAGCCCCCGGAAGGAACCCGCGCGCCGAACGGCCGCGATCCTGGTCGCCTCCACCCGCGCCTCCGCGGGAATCTACGAGGATGAAGCCGGCCCGCTGCTGCAGGACTGGTTCTACGCACTCGGATACGACGTCGTGCTGGCTGAAGTGGTGCCCGACGGCGATGCGGTGGGCGAGGCGCTGAAGCGCATGCTGGCCCTGCAGCCGTCCGTGGTGGTCACCAGCGGCGGCACGGGCATCAGCCCGACAGACGCCACCCCCGAGCAGACCCTGCCGCTGCTGGACCGCCAGGTTCCCGGCATCATGGAAGCACTGCGTGCCGCCGGCCTGGCCAAGACGCCGATGGCTGCGCTGACCCGGGGGTACGCCGGTACGGCCGGCTCGAGTTTCGTCGTGAACCTGCCCGGATCCCCGTCCGCCGTCGCCGACGGACTGGCTGTCCTGGAACCTGTCCTCGGACATATCTGCGGCCTGTTGGAGGGCAAGAATGAGCACTAGCCACGTCGTTGCTGCCACCGTTGGCGAGTCGGTCCTGGACACCGAGACCGCCTATGACGCGGTCTGGACCCCGCAGGACGGTGCCGTAGTGACTTTCAGCGGGATTGTCCGGAACCACGACGGCGGCCGAGATGTCGCCTCCCTGGGCTACAGCGCCCATCCCACTGCCGGCGCCGTCATTGCGGATGTTGCTGCTGAGACTGCGCGAAAGTACGACGGCGTGCGGATCTGGGTGGCCCACCGTACCGGGCCGCTGGAGATCGGGGACGCTGCCCTGGTGGCCGCCGTCGCCTCGGCCCACCGCGGCACCGCCTTCGCCGCGTGTGCTGAACTGGTCGATACCGTAAAGGCCCAGGTCCCCGTCTGGAAGGAACAGGTCTTTGCCGACGGGACCGTCGAGTGGGTGGGCGTCAGCGACGCCCCGGCCTGACCGGTAATCTGGAACCATGAGTGAAAAACTGCCTGTCGCCGTGCTCGGTGCCACCGGACGCATGGGCTCCGAAGCGGTCAAGGCCGTGGAAGCAGCCCCGGACCTGGAACTCGTGGCGGCTCTGGGCCGCACCGATTCCCTGCAGACATTGGTCTCCGCCGGCGCGCAGTACGTGGTGGACCTGACCGTTCCGGACAGCACCGAAGCCAACGTCCGCTTCGCCGTCGAGCACGGCATGCACGCCGTCGTCGGAACCACCGGCTGGGACGCCGGGCGCCTGGAACGCCTGGAAGAGCTGCTGGCGGAGCACCCGGAGACCGGTGTCCTCATTGCCCCGAACTTCGCCCTCGGCTCCGTGCTCGCTTCGGCGTTTGCAGCCAAAGCCGCGCCGTACTTCGAGTCCGTGGAGATTGTCGAACTCCATCATCCGGACAAGGTGGATGCCCCGTCAGGCACCGCGGCCCGGACCGCTGAACTGATAGCTGCAGCCCGTTCCGACGCCGGAACCGGACCGTCACCGGACGCCACAACCACGGAGCTGCCCGGTGCGCGCGGCGCCGACGTCAACGGGGTCCGTGTGCACTCGGTGCGGCTGCGCGGACTGGTAGCCCACCAGGAGGTCCTCCTGGGCGGGCCGGGGGAGCAGCTGACCATCCGGCACGACTCCTACGACCGGGCCTCCTTTATGCCCGGCGTCCTGCTCGGCCTGCGCGAAGTCGCAGCGCATCCGGGCCTCACCGTCGGCCTCGACGGCTACCTCAACCTGAACGCCTAAGGAAACGCACTTGTCCACCTTCTTTTCAGGTCTGTTCCATAACCGGGCCAAGATCGGCGTCCTGCTGGTCACCACCCTGCTGGTCTTCTACATCCTGGTCGTCGCGCAGCGCGGATGGCTGCTGATGATGTCAGACGGCATCGTTGCCAAAGCCATGGGCGTCGCCTACTTCGTCCTGCCCGCAGTGGGTGTGTGGGCCCTGGTCCGCGAACTGCTCTTCGGGGCGCAGACCGAGAAAATGGCCCGCATCCTCGCTGATGAGGGGGGACTTCCCGTCGATGACCTGCCGCGGACTCCGGGCGGGCGGATCGTGCGGGAAGCCGCCGATGCCGAGTTCGTGAAGTACCAGGCCGAGGTCGAAGCGGACCCGGAACAATGGCGCACCTGGTTCCGCCTCTCCTGCGCGTACGACGCCGCCGGGGACCGGAAGCGTGCACGTGCCGCGATGCGCCAGGCCGGGAAGCTTTTCGCTTCCGCTTCGGTTAGCTAATACGGACAGAGCAACACCCATAGTTTCGAGGGGCGTGCCGCCTCTCTGCACAAGCGATCCGAGGATACTTTTTTGACGACCCATGCCGGAAACCGCCCCACACGACCCGCTCCGGCAGAATCCGCCGCGGCTCCCGGCGCAGATCCGCACGCTGCACGCAACCGCCTGGTCATCGGCATCCTGATCGTTTCGGCGTTCGTCGTGATCCTGAATGAGACGATCATGAGCGTTGCCCTTCCCACGCTCATGGCGGACCTGGACATCAGTGCGGCCAGCGCCCAGTGGCTCACCACAGGGTTCCTGCTCACCATGGCCGTGATCATTCCGATTACGGGATTCCTGCTGCAGCGTTTCCACACACGGCAGATCTTCCTGCTCGCCATGATCCTCTTCACCTGCGGAACGCTGGTCGCAGCCATCGCTCCCGGCTTTGCGGTCCTGCTGATCGGCAGGATCGTGCAGGCCAGCGGGACAGCGATCATGCTGCCGCTGCTGATGACGACGGCGATGACGCTCGTTGCGCCGGCGGCCCGCGGGCGCACGATGGGCAACATCTCGATCGTCATCTCGGTGGCGCCCGCCATCGGGCCGACGATTTCCGGAGTGATCCTCAGCGTGCTGAGCTGGCGGTTCATGTTCATCCTGGTGCTGCCCATCGCGGTTGCAGCCCTGATCCTGGGGGCGGCCAAGATCCAAAATGTCACCGAACCGCGCAAGGTCCCGCTCGACGTCCTGTCCGTCATCCTCTCCGCGTTCGCCTTCGGCGGGCTGCTGTACGGACTCTCCGCACTGGGCGAGGGCGCGTCCCACAGTCCGGCGCCGGTTCCGCCGCTGGTTCCCTTCGCCGTCGGCGTGGCCGCCCTTGTGCTGTTCATCCTCCGCCAGGGCAAGCTCGCCCGCGTATCCGAGCCGCTGCTGGACCTCCGGGCCTTCCGCACGCCGAACTTCACGATTTCGATCGCCATGATCGCGGCGTCGAGCATCACCCTCTTCGGGAGCCTGATCGTCCTGCCCATCTACATGCAGTCCGTCCTGGGCCTGGGTACCCTGACCACGGGACTGCTCCTGCTGCCGGGCGGCCTCATCATGGGCATCCTGTCACCGGTCGTCGGCCGGATCTACGACCGGATTGGCCCGACAGCCCTGCTGATTGGCGGATCGGTGCTGGTCAGCGGAAGCCTCTGGGCCATGATGGCTTTCTTCCGCCAGGACACTCCGGTGTTCGTTATCCCGGTCATCCACGTCCTGCTCAGCATCGGGCTGGCCATGACCTTTACGCCGCTGTTCACCTCGTCGCTGGGATCGCTTGAGCCGAGGCTGTACTCGCACGGCAGCGCCATCCTGAACACGGTGCAGCAGGTCATGGGCGGCGCCGGGACCGCGCTGTTCGTAACGCTTCTTTCCACTGGTGCGGCCGCGAAGCTTGCACAGGGGGCCGCCGCCGTCGAAGCCACTGCGGCAGGTGTGCAGTCTGCGTTCCTGGCCGGTGCCGTGATCAGTGTCCTCGCTGTGGCGGCAGCCTTCTTTGTCCGCAAGCCGGCAGCAACCCAGGGCGAGCTGCCTCCTGCCGGGCACTGAGACCGGAGCGGTGCGCGGCTTTTAGCGGCGGTTCCCGGTCAGTTTTCCGTCCCTGGCCAGCCGGGAAGCACCCGAGGCGACAGTCTCCAGCGGGCCCCGGGATCCCAGGCGGACAAAGGCCAGGCCCACCAGGACCGCCGCTGCGGCTTGGAGCCAGAAGGTCCACCCCGGGTCGGGCGCGGTTTCCTGGGCGTCCAGGAGGGCCATCACCCAGATGTGGACGCTGTAGAGCGTCAGTGTCATCGCCCCGGCCGCAGAGAGCGGGAGCAGCAGGTTCGGCCGCGACCGGGTCAAAAGCAGGCAGGCCGCGACGACGGCAGCCGCTGTCCCTGCCGTATGCAGCAGGTCAAAGGTGGTTCCGGAATGCGGCGCGCTCACCGCCAGCCACCACCAGGAACCGGACTGGTCCACCCCCGTCAGGTTAACCTCCAGCATCCGTCCGATGGGCCACGTCCGGCCCGACTCGGTGGTGAGCAGCTCCGCGAACCCGCCGGCATCGATGAGCAGGTACCAGCTCAGGTACTTGGCGCCCACCGCCGCGAAGATGCCCGCGGCAAGCAGGCCGGCCTGCACCCGGAGATCCGAGAGCTGCAGCCGCCCGATCACCATGCCGATCAGCAGGTAGCTCATCCACTGGACCGCCGGATAGACGCCGGTGAAGAGGACATCCGAGAGCAGAGTGGCCGGTTCCAGGAAATGTTCCCAGGTGATGTTGCCGCCGACGTCCGGCGGAACAACGGTATCGATCAGCCACGGCCGCACCAGATAGGCGAGCACAGGGGAAAGGCACACCCACGCACCCGCCCAGGCCGCCAGCCTGCCCAGCCGCATGTTCGTGAACGGCAGGACCAGCAGGAACAGTACGGCGTAGTGGAACAGGATGATCGCGATCGAGGTGTCGAGCCCGCCGAGCAGCAGGCCGATCAGTGCGATCACCACGGCCCGGGCCGCGATGCCGCGCCGGCTGGCACCGGGGGAGCGCCCGGCGCCGGGATTCGGTCCTCCCGTGAGCAGCGCCAGTCCAATGCCGGCCACGACGGCGAAAAGCGCCGATGCGCGCCCGGAAAACACCAGCGCCGCAAACGTGGGCTCCCCGGTTGCCGGGTCATACAGGGGGAAGATATGGGTGGACATCATGCCCAGCAAAGCCACCCCGCGGGCCGCATCGATGCCCGTCAGACGCGTTCTGCTCATTGCAGAATCGTCTCACAGGCCCCGCCTCGCTCCGGGCGGCTCCTGTGTCCGTTTGTCCCAATCGCAGGTCCAACAGGTAACGTTTTACCCATGGCTGACTCTTCTCTTTCTTCCCGTCCGTTTGGAACCCTGGTGACCGCGATGGTCACCCCGTTCACTGCCGACGGCGAAGTCGACTTCGAGGCCACGGCCTTCCTGGCCAACAAGCTCGTTGAAGACGGCTGTGACGGCCTCGTTGTCTCCGGAACGACCGGGGAAACCTCCACCCTCGAGGACAGCGAGAAGGAAGACCTTTTCCGCGTCGTGGCGCAGACTGTCGGCGGACGCGCGAAGGTTATTGCCGGAACCGGCACCAACCACACTTCCCACTCGGTGGAAATGGCCAAGCGGGCAGAGCGCGCCGGTGCCGACGGCCAGCTGGTGGTGACGCCGTATTACAACAAGCCGACACAGGCCGGCGTGATCGCCCACTTCGACGCCGTTTCGGCGGCCAGCGACCTGCCCATCATGATTTATGACATCCCGGGCCGCGCCGGGATCCCCATCGCCACGGAGACGATGTTCCGCCTCGCGGAGAACCCCAAGGTCCTGGCGCTCAAGGACGCCAAGGCTGACTTCGCTGCCGTCACCAGGGTCCTGGCCAACACCACCCTGGATGTTTACGCCGGCGACGACGGGCTGACGCTGCCGTGGATGGTGGCCGGAGCAGCCGGCGTCGTCAGCGTCAGCGCCCACGTTGCGACCGGCGCGTTCCGCGCCCTCGTGGACGCGGCAGCCGCAGGAGATTTCGACAAGGCCCGCAGGATCCACTTTGAACTGGATCCGGTAGTGCGAGCCGTAATGACACACATACCAGGTGCCATTTCCGCCAAGCAGATCCTCAAGATGCAGGGAGTGATCCCCAACGCCGCTGTACGGCTGCCGCTGGTGGCTCCCGACGCGATTGAAATGGAAGCTGTCCTGGCGGACCTGGCCGAAGCAGGATGGGACTTTTCCCAGGACAAGGCGTAATAAAACATGATTGAAACCGCGGACACCGCACTGAAGACCCCTCCCCGCCTCAAGCCCGGGACGCTGCGCATCGTGGCGCTGGGCGGGCTCGGAGAGATTGGCCGCAACATGGCCGTCTTCGAAATCGACGGCAAGCTGCTCATCGTGGACTGCGGTGTGCTCTTCCCGGAAGAGACCCAGCCCGGCGTTGACCTGATCCTCCCGGACTTCTCCTATATCGAGGACCGGCTGGACGACGTCGTGGGCGTCGTGCTGACCCACGGACACGAGGACCATATCGGTGCCGTTCCCTACCTGCTGCGGCTGAAGAAGGACATCCCCCTGATCGGATCCCAGCTGACGCTGGCGCTGATCGAGGCGAAGCTCCAGGAGCACCGGATCAAGCCGTTCACACTCACCGTCAAGGAGGGCCAGGTTGAGCAGCTCGGCCCCTTCGAGTGCGAATTCGTGGCGGTAAACCACTCCATTCCGGATGCCCTCGCGGTATTCATCCGGACCGGCGCAGGCACCGTCCTGCACACCGGCGACTTCAAGATGGACCAGCTTCCGCTGGACGGGCGCATCACCGACCTGCGCGCGTTCGCCCGGCTGGGCGAAGAGGGTGTGGACCTCTACATGGCGGACTCGACCAACGCCGACGTTCCCGGCTTCACGTCACCGGAACGCAATATCGGCCCGGTCCTTGAAGAGCTCTTCGGCAAGGTCAAAAAGCGGATCATCGTTGCTTCCTTCTCCTCGCACATCCACCGCGTCCAGCAGGTGCTCGACGCCGCTGCCGCCCACGGACGCAAAGTCTGCTTCGTTGGCCGCTCCATGGTGCGGAACATGGCCATTGCGGAGAAGCTGGGCTACCTCCACGTCCCCGAGGGCATCCTGGTGGACCTGAAGAACGTGGATAACATGCCGGACCACAAGCTGGTCCTGATGTCCACGGGTTCGCAGGGCGAGCCGATGGCAGCGCTCTCGCGGATGGCCAACGGAGACCACCGCATCAACGTGGGCCGCGGCGACACCGTGATCCTGGCCTCGTCCCTGATCCCGGGCAACGAGAACGCCGTCTTCCGTGTGATCAACGGGCTGATGAAGCTCGGAGCCGACGTGGTCCACAAGGGAACCGCCAAGATCCATGTCTCAGGCCACGCCTCGGCGGGGGAGCTGCTCTACACCTACAACATCCTGAAGCCGAAGAACGCCATGCCCGTGCACGGTGAAACCCGGCACCTGATCGCCAACGGCAACCTCGCCGCCCAGACCGGCGTGCCGGAAGAGAACATCATCCTCGCCGATGACGGCACCGTGGTGGACCTGGTCAACGGAAAGGCCCGGGTAGTCGGCAACGTTGAGTGCGGCTTCGTGTACGTGGACGGCTCCAGCGTTGGCGAGATCACCGACACTGACCTGAAGGACCGCCGGATCCTCGGTGAGGAAGGCTTCATTTCAGTCATCACCGTGGTGAACCGCAGCACCGGAACCATCGTCTCCGGGCCGGAGATCCATGCCCGTGGCTTCGCCGAAGACGATGCCGTGTTCGACGAGATCAAGCCCAAGATCAGCAAGGCGCTGGAGGAGGCCGTGATGTCCAACCGCGACCACACGGCCTACCAGCTGCAGCAGGTTGTCCGCCGTGTGGTGGGGACCTGGGTCAACCGCAGGCTCCGCCGCCGGCCGATGATCGTTCCGGTGGTTCTCGAGGCATAGCAGTGCCGCTCTTTCCTTCCCCCGGCGGGCTGTCACCGGGGGAAGGAAAGCGGCTGCCTGGCGCGTATATTCGGGGTTTTGAGGCCTGCGTCCGGTAGCGTGGCCAGTATGGCGACTCGTACTTCCTCCTCCGCGCGCGGCACTTCGACCAGCCGGACTTCCTCACGGGGCGCCGGTGGTAAGACCGCAGCGAAGGGCAAGTCCACGGGCCGCGGCCAGGCTGCCAAGGCGGCACCCGAAGAAACCCTGCCCCTGCCCTTGCGTGCCATCCAGGGCGCCTGGATGGGCATCGCCCGGATCGTTGGCGCCGGAGTGCGCAAACTGGGCACCGACGTCGTTCCCGACCGGAACGTCCGCCGCGACGGCACCGGATTCTTCCTCATCCTCACCGCCCTGCTTGTCGCCACCGTTGAATGGTGGGCGCTGCGCGGTCCGGTTGCCGACGTTATCCACGCCGGTGCCGCAGGCACTTTCGGCTGGATGGCCGTCGTGCTTCCCTTTATGCTCCTGACCGCCTCCGTGCGGCTGTTCCGGTATCCCGAACGGCACCGCGCCAACGGCCGCATCAGCATCGGGCTGACCCTCATGCTCTGCTCCGGGGCCGGCATCACCCACCTGATCGGCGGCGGACCCGCCCTATCAGACGGATTCGACCAGCTCTGGGTTTCCGGCGGGATCGTCGGCTTCCTCGTCGCGGGACCGCTTTCCGCAGCCATCACCAAGTGGCCGGTCATCATCCTGCTGTCGCTGCTGGTGTTTATCTCCCTGCTGATCGTCACCGCCACGCCCTTCCGGCATATTCCGCTGCGGCTTCGTGCCCTGTACGAGCACCTCATGGGCCAGGACCTGGCCGCAGATGATCCCGAGGCCCACGACCAGAGTTACCTGTACGCCGCCGAGAAGCCCGAAAAGCCCAAGAAGCAGCGCCGCTTCGGAAAGGGCCGCAAGGACGATGAGGCGGATCATGCGGACGGCTACGCCGGGGATGAGGCCTTCGAAGCCGCACTCCTGCGCGACGAAGAGGAGCGGCAGGAAGCAGCCGCGGCCGAGTCCGCGGTACCTCCGGGAGTCCGCCGTCCCACGAAGGCGGAACTGGCCACGCAGAAGCTGCGCCGGGACCAGGGCCTCGAGGACGCCGAGCCGCCCACTGAAGCCATCTCGCTGGTTCCGGAGGCTGCAGCCTCCCTCGTCGCAGCCCCGCCGGTGCCCCCGGTGCCTTCACGCCCCGTAGCCCATGTGCCGCCGTCGGCCCCCATTCCGCAGCGGACCGAGCAGCTCCAGCTCTCCGGCGACGTCACCTACACCCTGCCGCCGTCGGAGTTCCTGCCGTCCGGACCTCCCGCCAAGGAACGCTCGGAAGCCAACGACGCAGTCGTCGCAGCCCTGACCCGGACGCTTCAGCAGTTCAACGTGGATGCCCAGGTCACCGGCTTCTCGCGGGGACCCACAGTGACGCGCTACGAAATCGAGCTGGGCGAAGGCACGAAGGTCGAGCGGGTCACGGCCCTGTCGAAGAACATTTCCTACGCCGTTGCCAGTTCCGACGTGCGGATCCTCTCGCCGATCCCGGGCAAGTCAGCCATCGGCATCGAAATCCCCAACGCGGACAAGGAAGTCGTTGTCCTCGGTGACGTGCTGCGTTCGAATGCGGCACGCAAAACAGACCATCCCATGGTCATGGGTGTGGGAAAGGACGTCGAAGGCGGGTTCGTCGTGGCGAACCTGGCCAAGATGCCGCACCTTCTGGTGGCCGGTGCCACCGGCGCGGGCAAGTCCTCCTTCGTCAACTCGATGATCACCTCCATCCTGATGCGCTCCACCCCGGATGAAGTCCGCATGGTCATGGTGGATCCCAAGCGCGTGGAACTGACCGCGTACGAGGGCGTGCCGCACCTGATCACCCCGATCATCACCAACCCAAAGAAGGCAGCGGAGGCGCTGCAGTGGGTGGTCCGGGAAATGGATACCCGCTATGACGACCTGGCGAACTTCGGCTACAAGCACATCGACGACTTCAACAAGGCCGTCCGCAACGGCAAGGTGGTGCCGCCCGCGGGTTCCAAGCGCGTCATTAAGGCCTACCCGTACCTGCTGGTCATCGTGGACGAGCTCGCGGACCTCATGATGGTCGCACCGCGGGACGTCGAAGACTCGATCGTGCGCATCACCCAGCTGGCCCGTGCCGCCGGCATCCACCTGGTCCTGGCCACCCAGCGGCCCTCCGTCGACGTCGTCACCGGCCTGATCAAGGCCAACGTCCCGTCCCGCATGGCCTTCGCCACCTCCTCAGTGACAGATTCGCGTGTGGTCCTGGACCAGCCCGGCGCTGAAAAACTGCTTGGCCAGGGTGACGCACTCTTCCTCCCGATGGGATCCAATAAGCCCATCCGTGTGCAGGGCGCCTGGGTGACGGAGTCGGAGATCCACCGCGTGGTGGAGCACGTGAAGAACCAGCTCCAGGCCACGTACCGCGAGGACGTCACAGTCACGGCGCCGAAGAAGCAGATCGACGACGACATCGGAGACGACCTCGATGTCCTCCTGCAGGCCACCGAGCTGGTGGTGACCACCCAGTTCGGTTCGACGTCCATGCTCCAGCGCAAGCTGCGCGTTGGCTTCGCCAAGGCCGGCCGGCTGATGGACCTGCTCGAATCCCGCGGCGTGGTGGGCCCCTCCGAGGGCTCCAAGGCCCGCGACGTGCTGGTCAAACCGGACGACCTCGCCGCTACGCTGGCCGCTATCCAGGGCGGCGAACCGCTGACCGGCGCCGATGCCGCGGAGACCGCAGCGCTGGCCGACAACGCGAACGTGAACCACGGCTTTGAAACCGGGGGCCCCGTGGACCTCGTGGCCCAGGACCTCGAGTCCCGGCCGCAGGCCACCGACTACTACGACGGATCCGAGGGGAGTGGCGACGACGACGGATCCGAAGATGCATGGAATCTCACCGGACGGTGAATCCGGCTAGTCTGGTTTCGTGAGCAATTCTGGAGCCGAGCGGGTACCTACCCTCAACATCGCCAATGTCCTGACGGTCATCCGCATCGTCATGGTGCCCCTGTTTATCTGGTTCCTCGTGGCCGACGACGGGCGGGACGGACTTTTCCGCTGGCTGGCAGTGGCGACCTTCGCAGTGGCCATCTACACCGACAAGCTCGACGGCGACCTGGCCCGCAGCCGGGGACTAATCACCGATTTCGGCAAGATTGCCGATCCCATTGCGGACAAGCTGCTGATCGGCTCGGCCCTGGTGATGCTCTCCATCCTGGGTGAGCTCTGGTGGTGGGTAACCATCGTCATCCTGGTCCGGGAAATTGGCATCACCGTCATGCGTTTCGTCGTCATCCGCTACGGCGTCATGGCAGCGTCCCGCGGCGGAAAGCTCAAGACCGTGATCCAGACCCTGGCGATTTTCCTGTTCCTGCTGCCGCTCTCCTCCTGGCTGGGCGACTGGGCCTGGTGGATCAGCGCCACCGCGATGGCCGCCGCCGTCGTCGTCACTGTGGTGACCGGCATCGACTATGTCCTGCAGGCCATTAAGCTGCGCAGCACGGCACGGGGCGCAACCGGCCGGTCAGCGTGAACAGCACCGCGGCGCGGGTCGTCGCGGCAGCAGCTGCATCGGGCACGCGCGTGGCGTGCGCTGAATCCCTGACCGCCGGCATGGTGGCTGCCGAGATCGCCACCGTGCCGGGTGCTTCGGCAGTGCTGCAGGGCGGCGTCGTCGCCTACCAGAACGAGGTCAAGGCCGGCGTGCTGGGGGTCTCGGAAGAACTCCTGGCAACCGCAGGGTCGGTTGACGCCCGCGTTGCTGAACAAATGGCCTCCGGAGTACGGCGTCTGCTGGGGACGGAACTGGGCGTGTCCACCACGGGTGCGGCCGGCCCGGAACCGCATGACGGACAGCCCGTCGGCACTGTCTTTATCGGGATTGCCACCTCGTCCGGAGTACGCTCGCAGCGTTTTCGGTTCGACGGCGGGAGGGACTCGGTCCGGCGGCAGGCCTGTACCGCCGCGCTGGAACTGCTGGAGGCGGAACTGGTTTCCGCGTAGCCGCGGCAATGCGGAGCGTCCCGGAGTCCGCTGGCGGGGTGCGGGAACAAAACCGTAACGGCGTCAGTTGTTAGTATCAGGAACCACCAAGGTTTCAGGTTTAGGATCTAAACATTCCGCGGTTTCTCGCCGCGGACGGACCGATAAGGGAGCAGGACATACACATGGTGAAGCAACCCGTTTCCGTGAACGGCGTTATTCGCTGGCGGGATGTAGGGTTGGCGGAAGATGCACACCGGGAACCTAAGGAGCGCAAAATGGTAGTTCTACGCCACGAAATTGGTGATGTACTCCGCGACGTACGCCAGCGCCAGGGCCGTACCCTGCGCGAGGTGTCGCACAGTGCCCGGGTTTCCCTTGGTTACCTGAGCGAGGTTGAACGCGGGCAGAAGGAAGCTTCTTCGGAACTCCTGTCCTCGATCTGCAGCGCCCTGGATGTGCCTTTGTCCCTGATGCTTCGAGAGGTCAGTGATCGTGTGGCCAGCGCCGAAGGCGTTTCCATCCCCGACACCGTTCCTACGGAATTTTCGCGCGAGTTTGCCCGTGAATTCCCGGAGGACCTGGCTCGGGATCTGGCCCGCACGCCGTAACAACCTCGGGCAGCATCAGCTGCCCGCCCAAAGATCTCGATAAGGCCCCGTCCAGCCCGGACGGGGCCTTATCTCTGCAGTGGATCTTGGCTGGGGAGGGGGCCGGCGGCCGGTGCTGCCGGCGCCTCGGAGTTGTTGAGTTTATGCAGCAGCACGCTCAGCGCCTGCACCTCGTCTTCGCTCCATGCCTGGAGCAGGGCACGGAAATGTTTTTCGCGTGCGCGCTGGGTCTTCAGCAACTGATCGCGGCCGGAATCCGTGAGGCTGATGGCCTGGGCACGTCCGTCGTCGGGGTCCGCCTGCTTACGGACCAGCCCCAGGTGCTCGAGCATCACGATCTGCCGGCTCACTGAGGGTTTGCCCACCCCGATAGCCGCCGCTATATCGGTGAGGCGAAGCGGTCCCTGGCGCTGCAGGAGCACCAGGAGGCCGTAGGCAGCGGGCTCCAGATCCGGGTGGACAGCGCGGGCAACCCGCTGCGATGCTGCACGCGCGCGGCGCCACAAGACACTGAGTTCCTGTTCGAGGTCTTCTATGGCCGGAGTCGTGGCGGGAATGGTTGCCGGCAGCTTTTCGGTCATGGAGCCTATTCTAGGCGTCGGCCACGGGGCAGGATCCCGTCCCCCTGGCCAGGGCGGGCAGGCGGGGGAGCGTGAGAGGATTAAGCGATGCGTATCAGCGATTTTTGGCGGCTCATGGACGACGAGTTCGGGCCGGCGTATTCCCGGGTCCTTGCCTCCGACCTTGTCCTAACGGGCCTCGGCGGGAAGACAGCCAGCGAGGCCCTCGCACGGGGAGTGGAGCCCAAACGGGTCTGGCTTGCCGTGTGCGACATCCAGGATGTGCCAGACGAAAGACGCCTGGGCCGGGATGTGAAACCCAAAACCACCTAGGACACGCGGGCACGTCATTCGAATATCTGTTCGGATGCCGATATGCTCCTACACAGGGGCAGCACCCGGCCCGCCCCGCACCGGCTGTCCACATCGGCGGTACGCGGCGCAGCGATGTCAGTGCCGTCGCCTACGGTTACCAATGAGCAACCGATAAGCAGGCCCCCGGGCCGGGAACATCATTAACAGCCACAACAACAGAGGTGAAGAATGGCCGCTCCAGACCGCGCCAAAGCACTCGAAGCAGCACTGGCCCAGATCGACAAGCAGTTCGGCAAGGGCTCGATCATGCGGCTGGGCGACGAAACCCGCGCCCCCATCGAAACGATTTCCACCAGCTCCATCGCACTGGACATAGCACTGGGCATTGGCGGACTCCCGCGCGGACGCGTTGTCGAAATCTACGGACCCGAATCCTCGGGTAAGACCACCGTCGCGCTCCACGCCGTGGCCAACGCACAGAAGAACGGCGGCATCGCCGCGTTCATCGACGCCGAGCACGCCCTGGATCCGGAGTACGCGAAGAAACTGGGCGTGGACACTGACGCGCTGCTGGTCTCCCAGCCGGACACCGGCGAACAGGCCCTGGAAATCATGGACATGCTGGTGGGCTCCGGCTCCCTGGACATCGTGGTCATCGACTCTGTTGCTGCCCTCGTGCCGCGCGCCGAAATCGAAGGCGAAATGGGCGACAGCCACGTGGGTCTCCAGGCCCGCCTCATGAGCCAGGCACTCCGGAAGATCACCGGGCGCCTGAGCCAGACCAAAACCACGGCGATCTTCATTAACCAGCTCCGCGAGAAGATCGGCGTGTTCTTCGGCAGCCCCGAGACGACCACCGGCGGCAAGGCCCTGAAGTTCTACGCCTCGGTCCGCATCGATGTGCGCCGCATTGAAACGCTGAAGGAAGGCACCAACCCGGTTGGCAACCGTACCCGTGCCAAGATCGTCAAGAACAAGATGGCCCCGCCGTTCAAGCAGGCCGAGTTCGACATCATCTACGGCCAGGGCATTTCCCGCGAAGGCGGCCTGATCGACATGGGCGTCGAGCATGGAATCGTCAAGAAGTCGGGCGCATGGTTCACCTACGACGGCGACCAGCTGGGCCAGGGCAAGGAAAACTCCCGCCGGTTCCTGCGGGATAATCCGGAACTGGCTGACGAGATTGAACGCCGGCTCCGCGTGAAGCTTGGTGTTGACGCGCAGCCCGAGGAACAGGCGGTCAACGGCAAGACGGACACGGCAGCCGGCAAGGCCGCTGCCGCCGGCGCATAGCCTCAGCGGATGCAGCAGCAGCGGCGCCGCGGACGGAAGCCGGGCGGGGGGGGGGGGCCCCCCCCCCCCCCCGGCCTCGCCGGCCGATTCCGTTCCCGAAGCTGATCCCTACTCCGTCGCCCGCGCGATCGTCCTGCGCCAGCTGACCAGTTCCTCCAAAAGCCGCCGGCAGCTGGCAGACAAGCTTGCCGAACGGGACGTTCCGGAGGACGTGGCGGCCGCAGTGCTGGACCGCTTCGAGGAAGTGCAGCTCATTGACGACGCCGAGTTCGCTCAGATGTGGGTGCGCAGCAGGACACAGACCCGCTCCCTGGCCCGCTCGGCGATCCGGAGGGAACTCGCGGAGAAGGGCATCGCGCCGGAGCTGGCTGAAGAGGCCCTGGAGCAGGTCAGCGCCGACGATGAGTGGGAAGCGGCCAGGGACCTTGTCCGCCGCAAGCTACGCAACGCTGCCGTGCCCCAGGACCGCAAAGGACGTGACAAGCTCGTTCGCCGCCTCGTATCCATGCTGGCCCGCAAAGGCTACTCTCCGTCCCTGGGTTTCTCCGTGGTCGAAGAGGGCCTCGCAGCGAGGGCGGCGGAACGTGCCTCAGACGTTTAGCCCTGCAGCCCGTGCGGCATCAAGGGCAGCAACATCCCGTGCCGTATGCTGGGCAGCACTATGTTTACAATGAGGTTTCTGGGACAGAAGTTACGCTTCTCGTCCCTTATGGCCACGGCAGCTGCCGGTGCGCTGGCAGCTGCCTTGCTCGTCGCTGTGCCCGCTTCGGCCGCGGACTATCCCAGCTGGGAGGACATCGCCGCAGCCAAAGGCGATGCGTCGGCCAAACAGGCACAGGTCTCGGAACTGGAACGCCATCTGGCCGACCTGCAGTCCGAGGCAGGGGAGCTGGGCAACGCCGCCGTCGACGCGTCGAGCCGCTATGACGTCCTGCGCAGCGAACTGGAGGCCAGCGACGCCCGTCTCGGAGAACTCGCGGCAGCACGCAGCGCAGCGGCAGCCGAAGCAGCGTCCCTCAACAGCCAGGTCGGCGCCCTCGCGGCCCAGACGTACAAGACCGGCGGAATGGACAGCAGCCTCCTGTTTATCCTCGACGCCGAGGCAGGCACGGCGCATTTTGACCGGCTGGCTACGCTGCAGCTTGTAACGGACCGGACGGCACGTCTCTTCGAACAGGCGGCGGCAGCCGAAAGCACCGCTGCTTCCCTTCAGGAAGCCGAGGAAGCGGAGCGTCAGGCGCGCGAAACCCTGGCCCACGAGGCAGGGGAGCTTTATGAAGGAGCGGAAGCGGCCACTGCCGCGGCTGAGCAAGCCGTCCGTGAACAGGAAGAACGTACGGCGGAGCTGGTGGCCCAGTTGGCCGAGCTTAAGGACAGTACTGCAGAAGCTGAACTGAAGCGGCTGGAAGCAGCCCGGGTTGAGGAGTCAGTCCGTCAGCAGGCCGAAGCTGCCCGTCTTGCCGCGGTCAAAACCCCCCGGCCCGAGAATCAGCCTGTGATTAATCCCACGATTCCCAGGGGCCCCGAACCGGGTCCCGTACCGCCGCCGGTGCCTCCTGCACCCGCTCCGGCACCTGCTCCGGCACCCGTCCCGGTACCTCCGCTGACGGGGAATCCCGCACCGCTGCCCGTTGCGCCCCCGCCCCCCGCCGCTCCCGTAGATGACCCTGCGGGTGCTCAGGCGTACGCGGCCGGGGCCTCGTCCGCCTACGGTTGGGACGGCAGTCAATTCCGCTGTCTTGTAGACCTGTGGAACCGGGAGTCCAACTGGCGGACCAGCGCACATAATCCTTACAGCGGCGCCTACGGCATCCCCCAGTCTCTTCCAGGGGACAAGATGGCCGCCCTGGGATCCGACTGGCGGACGAACTACCGAACCCAGATCAACTGGGGGCTGATGTATATCAGCCAGAGGTACGGAAGCCCCTGCGCTGCCTGGGACCATTCGGAGCGAGTGAACTGGTATTAAACCCCCGGCGTTACCTTAACGCAACCTGAGCGTTATCGTTCCGCAATCTGTCCCAGAAATCCTGTGTACAGTCCCGGACTTATGACTGAAGTACACGGACGGCGTGAGCAGAGACGCCAGCGGACCATTGCCCGGCGCAGGAAAAGAATGAAGATTTCCGCCGGGGTTGCCCTGGGCACCTTGGCGATGGCCGGTACGGTGGGTGCTGCTGCGAGCGAGGATGACCTCCGTGCGACAGCCGGCATCCAGCTTGCGAGCATGGCGCTGCCGCTTCTGGATGATGGTACGGACGAGGCCGCGCAGGCTGCCGAGCCGGCGCCGTCGGACTCAGTGGAGCCGGGTCCGGCAGCTCCCGAAGCTGCCGGCCCAACGTCACCGGCGACTTCATCCGGCGACGAGGCAGCGGCAGTGGACCAGGCGGCCGAGCAGGAGGCCGCACGCGCCGCTTCCGCTGAGCTTGCGGCAGCGGAAGCTGCAGAGCAGGAAGCCGCTGAGCGGACAGCAGCTGAACAGGCTGCTGCCGAGGAAGCAGCGGCTGAACAGGCTGCTGCCGGCGAAGCCGCCCGGATCGCCGCCGCTGCTGTTCCCGTGGACGATCCCGCAGGCGCGAAGGCCTACGCTGCGTCGGTCCTCGGAAACCATGGCTGGGATGCCTCGCAGATGACCTGCCTGGATACTCTGTGGGCCAAGGAGTCCGAGTGGCTCACCAGCGCAACCAACGCCAGCTCCGGCGCTTACGGCATCCCGCAGGCACTGCCCGGGATCAAGCTAGCGGCCGCGGGAAGCGACTGGCAGACGAACTACCAGACGCAGATCACCTGGGGACTCACCTACATCCAATCCCGCTACGGCAGCCCCTGCTCCGCCCTGAACTTCCACTACGCCAACAACTGGTACTAATCCCGCCTTCCGCCGAGAGGGCAGAAGAAGCTCTTTTCAACGCTGGAAAGGCCTTCTTCCGGCCTTTCGGCGGAATTGGGGGCGCGGCGGCGCCGCGTCGTACCCTTGGATGGTGAGCCTGTCTGTATCCCGCCCCGCATCCGAAGAGACCTTCGACACCCGTCAGGAGGTCCCGCAGCGTACCTACCAGGTGCGCACCTTCGGCTGCCAGATGAACGTGCACGACTCGGAGCGCATTTCCGGCCTGCTTGAAGGAGCAGGATACGTGCCTGCCACCGAGGGGGACGCCGACGTCGTGGTCTTCAATACCTGTGCGGTCCGGGAGAACGCGGACAACAAGCTGTACGGAAACCTCGGCCAGCTGGCGCACGTCAAGGAGTCGCGGCCGGGCATGCAGATTGCAGTTGGCGGCTGCCTGGCCCAGAAGGACCGGGAGACCATCCTCGCCAAGGCACCGTTCGTGGACGCTGTCTTCGGCACCCACAACATCGGCGCACTTCCAGCCCTGCTGGAGCGTGCCCGCCACAACGACGCCGCGCAGCTGGAAATCCTCGAGTCGCTGGAGGTCTTCCCCTCCACCCTCCCGACCAAGCGTGACTCCGTCTACTCGGGGTGGGTATCGATCTCGGTTGGCTGCAACAACACCTGTACCTTCTGCATCGTCCCGTCCCTGCGCGGCAAGGAACGGGACCGCCGGCCCGGCGAGATCCTCGCCGAGGTCCAGGCACTGGTAGACGACGGCGCGATCGAGGTCACGCTGCTGGGCCAGAACGTCAATTCCTACGGGGTCGAGTTCGGTGACCGCGGCGCCTTCGCCAAACTGCTGCGCGCCTGCGGGAAGATCGAGGGCCTGGAACGGGTCCGGTTCACGAGCCCGCACCCCGCCGCTTTCACCGACGACGTCATCCACGCCATGGCCGAAACGCCCAACGTGATGCCCCAGCTGCACATGCCGCTGCAGTCCGGCTCAGACAAGGTGCTGAAGGACATGCGCCGGTCCTACCGGTCCAAGAAATTCCTGGGCATCCTGGACCGCGTGCGCGAGCAGATGCCGCACGCAGCGATCTCGACCGACATCATCGTCGGCTTCCCGGGGGAGACCGAGGAAGACTTCCAGGCCACCCTCGACGTCGTCGAACAGGCACGCTTCGCGACGGCCTTCACGTTCCAATACTCCAAGCGCCCCGGTACCCCGGCGGCTGACCTGCCCGACCAGCTGCCCAAGGCCGTCGTGCAGGAACGCTTTGAGCGACTCACCGCACTGCAGGACCGGATCGCTGCGGAAGAGAACGCCAAGCAGGTCGGCCGGACCGTCGAGGTCATGGTGACGGCCGCCGCCGGGAAAAAGTCCGCGGAGACCGGGCGCCTTTCCGGACGCTCCCGTGACCAGCGGCTGGTCCACTTCTCCGTCCCGGACGGAGCTCCGGTTCCCCGGCCAGGCGACCTGGTCACCGTCCCCGTCACCTCGGCAGCGGCGTTCCACCTGGTCTCAGATCCCGCCTCGACCGCTGACTACTCGCTGCGGCGCTCACGGGCAGGAGATGCCTGGGACCGTGCGCAAGCCGATTCCTGCGGTGCTCCGTCCCCGGCAGCAGCCGGAGCCCGTGCCGGTGTCCTGCTCGGCATGCCGGCCCTGCCTCCGCGCCAGTGAACGGACAAGACCTCCCGGTCCTCGCCGTCGTAGGTCCTACCGGTTCCGGGAAATCCGATCTCGGCGTCGCCCTGGCCGCCCGGCTGGGCGGGGAAATCATCAACGCCGACTCGATGCAGTTCTACCGCGGCATGGACATCGGAACCGCCAAGCTTCCCCCGGCCGAACGCGGCGGGATCCCGCACCACCTCCTGGACATCATGGACGTCACGGAAGAAGCCAGCGTCTCGGCTTTCCAGGCGCAGGCCCGCAGCCTTATCACTGACATCCGTTCCCGGGGCCGGTGGCCCATCCTCGTCGGGGGCTCCGGACTCTACGTGCGCGCAGCACTGGACGTCCTGGAATTCCCGGGCACGGATCCGGAGGTGCGCCGGCGCCTGGAAGCAGAACTGGAAGCGTCCGGACTCGAACACCTGCGAAGCCGCCTGGAGGCCGTTGACCCGGTCTCCGCCGGCCGGCTGGGCGATGCGCGGCGCGTGGTGCGCGCCCTGGAAGTCCACGAGCTCACCGGGCGTCCGTTCAGTTCCTTCATGCCAGAGCGCACGTACTTCCAGCCCGCCGTGCAGATTGGGCTGCAGGTAGAACGCAGCCTGCTGCACTCGCGGCTGGCCCTGCGGGTGGGACACATGGTGGAGCAGGGACTGGAAGAGGAAGTACGGCGCCTGGATGCGGCCGGACTGCGTACCGGCAAGACTGCCGGACGGGCCCTGGGCTACGCGCAGTTCCTCAAAGTGCTCGACGGCGAGTCCACGGTCGAGAAAGCAGCCGAGGACACCGTGGTGGCCACCAGGCAGTTCGCCCGCCGCCAGCTGACCTGGTTCCGCGCAGATCCGCGCGTGACATGGCTGGACTTCGACGATCCCCGACTGGTGGAGAAGGCCGCCGCCGCTATTCTTGAGGAGTGAGCACTCCTTCCCCCGCAGCCCTGTCCGCCTCCGGCCTTCCGCTTGCCCTTACGGGCCTGTCCTTTGCGAAAGGGCACGGAACCGGCAACGACTTTGTCCTCGTGGCAGACCCCAACGGGCTGTCAGAGTTCGCTCCGGCCGATGTAGCGGCACTGTGTGACCGGCACAGCGGAATCGGTGCCGACGGGTTTATCCGCGCTGTCCGTTCCGAACACCTGCCCGAGGGCCAGGCCCTGCTGCAGACCAACCCGGACGCCGAGTGGTTCATGGACTACCGCAACGGCGACGGCAGCGTCTCTGAGATGTGCGGCAACGGCGTCCGCGTCTTTGTGCACTTCCTGCTCGAAGAAGGACTGGCCGCGCTGGCCCCCGGTGAAGCACTGGCGATCGGAACCCGCGGCGGACTGAAGACAGTGACGCGCACCCCGGACGGATACGCCGTTGACATGGGACCGTGGGAGTTCATCTTCCCCGACCACGCCGCGGCCAAGGGCATGGACACCGTCGTGAACGCCGAGGGACTCGAGGTGCCCCGGCCGGGACTGTCGGTGAGCATGGGCAACCCCCACACCGTCGTCGCCCTGGCTGAACTTTCCGAACTGGCCGCAACGGACCTCACCAGGGCGCCGTCGGTGGAGCCCGTCCCCGACAACGGCACCAACGTGGAGTTCGTGGTGCCGGCGGAGCCGCTGGTGCTCGACGGCGTCGGCCAGCTCACCATGCGTGTCCACGAACGGGGTGTCGGCGAGACCCGCTCCTGCGGCACGGGAGCCTGTGCGGCAGCGGTCGCCACTCGCTTCTGGGCCGGTACCGGGGCCCCTGATGCCTGGAGCGTGGCTGTGCCCGGAGGAGTCCTCGGCATCCGCTTCCTGCCCGGCGCGGACGGCCGTGAGCATGTGGAACTCAGTGGACCCGCTGTGCTCGTGGCCCGCGGAACCGTGCTCTAGTCCCGCAGATTAGTCTTCCCGCGCCACCTTCAGGATGCGGAAGGACTTTGCCGTGCTGTGTCGGCTGACGTGGAAGCCCTCGCCCAGAGCGCTGTCGAGCCAGCGCTGCAGGGAGTCCGAACCAAGGTTTTTCTGGACCACCAGCCACGCTGTGCCGCCGGGGGCCAGCCGGGGAAGCCACTGAAGCAGCAGTGCGTGCAGTTCATCCTTGCCAATGCGAATGGGCGGATTCGACCAGATAGTGGCGAACCGCAGTTCGGGATCGATAGCCTCGGGCAGCGCGGCATGGACGTTGCCGAGCCCCAGTGTGGCAGCGTTGTCCCGCGTCAGGCCCAGGGACCGTTCGTTGACGTCGACGGCGTAGACCTGCGCCCCCGGCGACTTCAGCGCCATCGTGAGGGCGATGGGTCCCCAGCCGCAGCCGATATCAAGCAGGTTGCCCTCAGCTGACGGGTCGGGAATACCTGCGAGCAGTACCTGCGTTCCCTTATCAACGCCGTCGGGCGAGAAAATCCCGCCGGAGGTGGCCAAGGTGACGTCCCGACCGTTGAGTGTGACACGCAGCGGCCTGCGTACCTCTGGCGTGGACGGCTGCGAACTGAAGTAATGCTCTGAACCCATAACTATCCAGATTAGTGGCTTCCCGGCTCCGGGCAGCCCTCGGCCCGGAGCCGGAGCCTGCGCAAGGTATTGCACAGGTCCCCGGAGAGCCCGCACAATGTGGGTCCGCTGACCTACCATGGTTAACACTTGCGTCTAAGGAGATTATGACCATCAACAATTCCCGTCCCGCTGCCGGCTCCACGCCCACGGACCTCAAGCCCGAGGAAATCCAGGGCGTCATTGACCGGATCCTGGCCAAGGAAGAAGCAGCTGCTGCCAAGCGCAGCGTGTCGCCCGATTCCGGCTCCGGATTATCCCGGCAGGCACAGGCACTCTCAGCGCAGGACGCGGAGCACTCTGTCTTCGACGGAGACCAGCAGGACCTCCAGGACCGCCGCGCACTGCGCCGCGTTGCAGGACTCTCCACTGAACTCGAAGACGTCACCGAAGTCGAGTACCGGCAGCTGCGCCTGGAACGTGTTGTCCTGGCCGGTCTCTGGATGGAAGGAACGGCGGCCGACGCCGAGAACTCGCTGCGTGAGCTCGCGGCCCTCGCCGAGACGGCCGGTTCCGAGGTGCTCGACGGAATCATCCAGCGGAGGATGAAACCGGACCCCGGCACCTTCCTCGGGTCCGGCAAGGCCCAGGAGCTGAAGGACATCGTCCTGGCGACCGGTGCGGACACCGTGATCGTGGACAGTGAGCTGTCGCCTTCCCAGCGCCGCGGCCTGGAAGACATCGTCAAGGTGAAGGTGATCGACCGCACCGCACTGATCCTGGATATCTTCGCCCAGCACGCCAAGTCCCGCGAGGGCAAGGCTCAGGTGGAACTTGCCCAGCTGGAATACCTGCTTCCCCGCCTCCGCGGCTGGGGTGAATCCATGTCCCGCCAGGCTGGCGGCCAGGTAGGCAGCGCCGGCGCCGGCATGGGTTCGCGTGGACCGGGTGAAACCAAGATCGAGCTGGACCGGCGGAAGATCCGTACGCGGATGGCCAAGCTGCGCCGTGAAATCGCCGCGATGAAGCCTGCCCGCGAAACCAAGCGGGCGAACCGCCAGCGCAACGAGGTTCCTTCCGTTGCCATCGCCGGCTACACCAACGCGGGAAAGTCCTCCCTGCTCAACCGGCTCACTGACGCCGGGGTGCTGGTGGAGAACGCACTGTTCGCCACGCTGGATCCGACCATCCGCAAGGCGGAGACCGCTGACGGAATCGGGTACACCCTGGCGGACACTGTGGGGTTCGTCCGGTCGCTGCCCACACAGCTGGTGGAGGCCTTCCGGTCCACGCTGGAAGAGGTGGCCGACGCTGACCTGATCCTGCACGTGGTCGATGCATCACACCCGGATCCGGAGGGGCAGATCGCCGCCGTGCGTGCGGTCCTCGCGGACGTGGACGCCCGGCGGATCCCCGAGATCATCGTGCTCAACAAGGCCGATGCAGCTGACCCGTTTGTCCTCGAACGGCTGCGGCAGCGCGAGCCCCGGACCGTGGTGGTTTCCGCCCGGACCGGCGAAGGCATCGAGGAACTCCGGCAGGCGATTTCTGACGGCATTCCGCGGCCCGGAATTGAACTGGACCTCCTCGTTCCCTACCAGCGCGGCGACGTCGTCTCCCGGCTGCACAGCCAGGACGCGGAAATCATCTCGCTCGACCACGAGGAAGGCGGAACCCGCCTGCGGGTCAAGGTCCGCGATTCCCTTGCCCCCGAGTTGGAGCCGTTCGCCCTCCATGCCTAAGAAGGATGCAGCCGCGGAGGTCCTGGAGCTCCTGGACACCGCGGTGGACGCAATGGGCGGCCAAAACCGCCCGGGACAGCACGACATGGCACGCCAGGTGGCGGAGTCGATCGAGACCGGAAAGCACCTGCTGGTGCAGGCCGGGACCGGAACCGGCAAGTCCCTGGCCTACCTGGTCCCGCTCATCCACCATGCCCTTGAGAGCACCAAGCCTGCCCTCGTTTCGACAGCCACCCTGGCCCTCCAGGCGCAGATCGTGGGACGGGACCTGCCCCGGTTGCTTGATGCCCTGGCACCGAAACTGCCGCGGGAAGTCGACGTCGCGCTGCTCAAGGGGCGCAGCAACTACGTCTGCGTCCACAAGACCGGCGGAGGGTTCCCGGAAGACGACGATCCAGGCGCCCTGTTCAGCCTCGGCGATGACCACGGTGTCGCCCACCCCGCTCCAGCCCCAGGGCCCACCTCGGCCCTGGGCAGGGAAGTGGTCCGGCTGCGGGAATGGGCCGAAGAAACGGAGACGGGGGACCGCGACGAACTGCTCCCGGGCGTGACCGACCGCGCCTGGCGGCAGGTTTCGGTGACGTCGATGGAATGCCTCGGCGCCCAGCGGTGCCCGGTGGCGGAGCAGTGCTTCAGCGAACGTGCCAGAGCCAAAGCTGCCGTCGCCGACCTGGTCATCACTAACCACGCCATGCTCGCGATCAGCGCCTTCGAGGGCCTCGCAGTGCTGCCGGACTACGACGTCGTTGTCATCGACGAGGCCCACGAACTGCAGGACCGGGTGACGGGAGCGGTGACCGGCCAGCTCTCCGGCACCGTCATCAGTGCCGCAGTCACCGCCGCCCGCAAGCACACCTCCGCTTCGGTCGAGGAGCTGGCAGCAGCCGGACGCGCCTTCGACGCTTCCATGGAAGGCGTTCCGGCCGGCCTGCTGCCGTCGGGCCTGAACGGCGAGCAGGAACTAGCCGTCGGACGGGTCCGGGAAGCATGCCGTGTGGCGCTCTCCGATTCAAAGCCCGAGGGCGGAGACGCCGGAGACGGCGGACGGCAGATGGCCCGCTCGCGCCTGCTGGGTGTGCTGGAAGTGTGTGAACGGCTGGTGTCCGCTCCGGATGCCGGCGAAGTCGTATGGGCTTCCAGGCCGAGCACCTTCTCTCCGGGGGAGGGTTATTCGCCGCCCGACGATGACGCGCCCGCCACCGTGAATGTCGCGCCGCTCTCCGTAGCCGGCCGGCTCAGGGACGGACTGTTCGACGGCCACACCGTCATCCTGACCTCAGCCACGCTGGCTATTGGTTCCGAGTTCGGTCCGGTGGCAGGCGGCCTGGGACTCGTGGGTGCAGCGGCACCCCAATGGACGGGCTCCGACGTCGGCAGCCCCTTCGACTACCCGCGCCAAGGCGTCCTGTACGTCGCCAAGAACCTGCCTAAGCCCGACCGCGGTACGTCCCCTGCGCAGCTGGAAGAACTGGAAGCGCTGCTCAAGGCCTCGGGCGGAGGGGCGCTTGGACTGTTCTCCTCCCGCCGTGCTGCCGAAGAAGCCGCCGCTGCCCTGCGGCCCAAGGTCGATTTTCCGATCCTGTGCCAGGGGGAATCGTCCATGTCGGGTCTGGTCAAGCAGTTCGCGGAGGAGGACGCCACCTGCCTGTTCGGCACTATGTCGCTGTGGCAGGGAGTCGATGTTCCGGGTGGGTCGTGCCGCCTGGTCGTGATCGACCGCATCCCGTTCCCGCGTCCCGATGACCCGCTGATGACGGCACGTACCCGTGCTGTGGCTAAAGCAGGCGGCAACGGCTTCATGACGGTGTCAGCGACGCACGCAGCCGTGCGGCTTGCGCAGGGTGCCGGCCGACTGATCCGTGCAGCCGGGGACCGCGGCATGGTCGCCGTCCTGGATTCACGGCTGGCCACTGCCCGCTACGGCGGATTCCTGCGTGCGGCACTGCCGCCGTTCTGGAGCACCACCGACCGTACCGTGGCGCTCGGCATCCTGGAACGGCTGCGGGCGGCCCAGGCGGGGGAGAAGACGGGCGTGAAATCCTGACGGACCCTGCACAAGAACGTCGCAGGAACGAAGCCCGTCCTTCGCTGGAACACAGCGGAGGACGGGCTTTTGCGTGATGCGTTCCTAGAGGGAACGCATCACCGAGACAACCTTGCCCATGATGGTGGCGTGGTCTCCCATGATCGGTTCGTAGCGCGTGTTCTGCGGCAGCAGCCAGGTGTGGCCGTTGCGCTGGCGGAAGGTCTTTACGGTTGCTTCGTCATCGAGCAGGGCGGCGACGATATCACCGTTCTCGGCCGTCTGCTGGCGGCGGACCACTACCCAGTCGCCGTCACAGATGGCCGCGTCCACCATGGAGTCTCCGGAGACGCGCAGCATGAACAGCTCGCCGTGCCCGACCAGCTGCCGGGGCAGCGGGATCATTTCTTCCACGACCTGGTCCGCCAGGATCGGACCACCGGCCGCGATCCTGCCGACCAGCGGCACCATTGCCGTGTCCACCGCCGTCGTCAGTTCCGTGACGTTGGATGCCGTTCGTGCATCGGCCGCAGGCGCTGACGCGTCGCCGGCGGCGGAACCCGTGCCCCGCTCGGTGTGCATGAGCAGCGGCACAAGGATCTCCATGGCCCGGGGTCGTTTGGGGTCACGGCGGATGTAGCCCATCTTTTCCAGCTGGCTGAGCTGGTGCGTGACGCTTGAGAGGCTGGCCAGGCCGACCGTGTCACCGATCTCGCGCATGGAGGGCGGGTAGCCGTTGGTGCTGACGGACGCCTGGATGGTTTCGAGGATCTTCTTCTGCCGGGGAGTCAGGGACCGGGGCCGCGGGGCATCGGCGGCGGCCGCGGCAGCGCTCCTGCCTTCGGAGTTGTTCCTACGGGGCACTTCGGCTTCCCTTCGAGTGTTCCGGCGAACCGGAGGGCGGCAATGTCGGCAATGTCAGTGGCGGGTGGTTGCCTGAGTCCGAACGATAAACAAGTGACACCGCCGGTATCCACGCTAGGGGAGCGGAGGGTCATTTTCAAACATTTGTTCGAGTGAGTCTCGACATCGTTCGTAGATAGATGCTAGAAAAGGAACAGAAGGGATCGAATACATGTTCGATTCAAGGTCGCCAACTGTTCGAACCCAGTTTCGAACCCGCCCAGGCCGGTGCAGCAGCACCGGAATAAGCAGGCTCCCGCTCCGGAAAGGTTTTGCCATGACAGCCCAGCTCTCGGCAGCACGCACCGCCCACCAGCCGGTGGAACAGCAAGCCCCCGCCCCGCTTCGCCTGACGCGACGGGGTCGCCTGCTGCTTATTGGTGCCCCGATCATGTTTGGCGGCGCCGCCCTCCTGACCTTTGTCGGGTTCTTCACAGCGCCCGCACTGGCCGCGGGTGGTGGCGGAGACCTGACCCGCACCCAGCAGGTGAGCGTCAGCACCGGTGACACCCTCTGGGGTCTGGCCGCCGAATATGCGCCCGAGCAGGATCCGCGGACCGTCGTGGCCGACATTATGGAACTGAACAATCTGTCCGACGCCGTGGTCCCGGCAGGGGCGCAGCTCTACATTCCGGTCGCCGGCTAACTGCGTTTTCGGGTCGTTCTGCCGCTGGGGCCCGTCACCGGGCTACACGGATTCTGTTCACCGGCGGCGTGCGCCTTAAGCTGTACTGGTGACTGAACAGCTGGAAAAACTGAACCGCCTTCCCCTGCGCGACGATCTCCGGGGGCTGACCCCCTACGGTGCGCCGCAGCTGGATGTCCCCATCCTGCTGAACGTCAACGAAAACACCCATGGCCTGCCGCAAGAGGTGCAGGACGCAATCACCGCCTCCGTCCAGCGGGCCGCCTCGGGACTGAACCGCTACCCGGACCGCGAATTCACTGAACTTCGAACCCGCCTCGCCGGCTATCTGGGCCACGGACTGGGCATCGAGAACATCTGGGCGGGCAACGGATCCAACGAGGTGCTGCAGCAGATCCTGCAGGCCTTCGGCGGTCCCGGACGCACTGCGATGAGCTTTCCGCCCACCTATTCCATGTATCCGCTGCTCGCCAGCGGCACGGGAACCCGCTACGTCACCGGGGACAGGGCAGCGGACTTCACCCTCTCCGCCGCATCCGCAGCGGAACAGGTCCGCGCGGCAGCACCGAACATCGTCTTCCTCTGCACCCCGAACAACCCCACCGGCACCGGACTGGGGCTGGACGTCATCGAGGCTGTCTACGAGGCAGGCGCCGCAAGCAACGCGATCGTGATCGTGGACGAGGCGTATGCAGAGTTCTCCCACGCCGGCACCCCCAGTGCCCTTGAACTGCTTCCGGGCCGGGAGCGCCTGATTGTCTCCCGGACCATGAGCAAGGCATTCGCCCTGGCCGGCGCGCGGCTGGGGTACCTGGCGGCTGCCCCCGAAGTCACTGATGCGCTGAGGCTCGTCCGGCTTCCTTACCACCTCTCAGCCGTCACACAGGCCACGGCCAACGCAGCGCTGGCCCACGCCGATGCACTGCTGGCCAACGTCGAGGACATCAAAGTCCAGCGCGACCGGATTGTCGCAGGGCTGACCGAACTCGGCCTGCAGCCTGCCGCCTCAGATGCCAACTTCGTCTTCTTCGGAGGAGTGGAAGACACGAAGCGGATCTGGCAGGGACTCCTGGACGCGGGCGTGCTGATCCGCGATGTCGGCATTCCAGGACATCTTCGCGTGACGGCCGGCACGGAAGCGGAAACCACTGCATTCCTGACCGGGCTGCGGGAGTTGCTCGGCGCCTAAGCGCGGTGTGACGGCGGCCGGCAGCCGCTGCTCCCGGCGAGGTAAGCCCCGCAGGGAAACACTAGACTGGTAACCAGACCTCACTTCTTCCAAAGGAACTTTCATGACCGTGGAGACCGCCACCGGCCGCACCGCCCGCCTTGAGCGGACCACCAGCGAATCATCCGTGCTTGTAGAACTGGATCTGGACGGCACCGGCCGTTCCGACATCAGCACGTCGGTTCCGTTCTACGACCACATGCTCACCGCGCTGGCGAAGCACTCGCTGATCGACCTCACGGTCAAGGCCGCTGGCGACACCCACATCGATGTCCACCACACCGTGGAAGATGTTGCCATCAGCATCGGAGAGGCGCTGAAGACCGCCCTGGGGAACAAGGCCGGCATCCGCCGCTTCGGTGAAGCCACCGTTCCCTTGGATGAAGCGATCGCCAACGCCGTCGTGGACATTTCCGGGCGCCCCTACCTGGTGCACTCCGGTGAACCGGCCGGGCAGGAATACCACCTGATCGGCGGGCACTTCACGGGTTCCCTGACCCGCCACGTCTTCGAAGCGGTCACCCTGCACGCGCAGATCTGCCTGCACATGAACGTCCTGGGCGGGCGCGACCCGCACCACATCGTCGAAGCGCAGTTCAAGGCTTTCGCCCGCGCGCTGCGCGCTGCCGTGGAACCGGATCCGCGTGTCGAGGGCATTCCCTCCACGAAGGGGGCCCTGTGAGCAAGCCCAACGTCACGGTCCTGGACTATGGGTCCGGGAACATCCACTCCGCAGTGCGCGCCCTGGAACGGGTTGGCGCCAACGTCACGCTGAGTGCGAAGTCCTCCGATGTGCTGGAGGCGGACGGCCTGTTGGTACCCGGCGTCGGAGCTTTTGCCTCGGTGATGCAGGGCCTTAAGGACGTGGACGCGCTCCGGATGATCGGCCGGCGGGTGGCCGGCGGGCGCCCGGTCCTGGGCATCTGCGTTGGACTGCAGGTCTTCTTCGAGGAAGGCGTGGAGCACGGCGTGCGCACCCAGGGCATGGGCGAGTGGCCTGGCACTGTCGAGCGCCTGGCCGCCGACGTGGTGCCGCACATGGGCTGGAACACCGTAGAAGCCCCGGCCGGATCCAGGCTGTTCGCCGGGATCGAGGATGAGCGCTTCTATTTCGTGCACAGCTACGGCGTGCAGAAGTGGGACTTCGACGTTACCCAGCCGGCGATGCACCCGCCGTTGGTGACCTGGGCAGATCACGGCGGGCGCTTCGTGGCTGCCGTGGAGAACGGGCCGCTTAGCGCAACCCAGTTCCACCCGGAGAAGTCCGGGGACGCCGGCGCCGCCCTGCTCGAAAACTGGCTGAAGGGCCTGGGCTAGGCCGTGTGGAGTGTTGTCCTCATGGGCCTCGCCGGCCTGCTGATCGGCGGAGCAATCTCCTTCCGCAGGCAGGGCCTTCCCCGGTTCGTCAGCATCAGCTTCTGGGTCCTGGCAGGGATGTCCCTGCTCGGTGCCTACCTCCTTACCTACGGCCTCTAGGCCGGAACCGTTACTGAAAGCAGAACCATGCCGCTCATCGAAACCCCCATTCTCGAACTCCTCCCCGCCGTGGACGTGGCTGACGGCCAGGCCGTACGCCTGGTCCAGGGCGAGGCCGGCAGCGAGACCAGCTACGGCGATCCGCTCGACGCCGCCATGGCCTGGCAGAATGACGGCGCCGAGTGGGTGCATCTGGTGGACCTTGACGCAGCCTTCGGCCGCGGCAGCAACCTGCCGCTGCTCAAGCGCGTGGTGGAAGAACTGTCCATTAAGGTGGAGCTCTCCGGTGGCATCCGCGATGATGCCTCGCTCGAAAAGGCACTGGAGCTAGGTGCGAGCCGAGTCAACCTGGGCACTGCTGCCCTGGAGAACCCGGAATGGACCGCTGGCGCCATTGCCCGCTACGGCGACGCAATCGCCGTCGGCCTGGATGTCCGCGGCACCACGCTGGCTGCCCGCGGCTGGACCAAGGACGGCGGCGATCTCTGGGAGGTCCTCGCCCGCCTGGAAGACGCCGGCTGCCCGCGCTACGTCGTTACCGACGTCACCAAGGACGGCACACTGCGCGGACCCAACGTGGATCTGCTCCGCGACGTGCTGGCACGCACCGACCGCCCCGTCGTCGCTTCCGGCGGCATCTCCAGCCTCGATGACCTTGCCGCGCTGCGCGAACTGGTGCCGCTGGGCCTGGAAGGCACCATTGTGGGCAAGGCACTGTACGCCGGGGCTTTCACCCTGCCGCAGGCTTTCGACGTCGCAGGGCACCCGGAGCGCTAGCAGCCATGGCCAAGCGTGAACTGCCCGGGCACATCGCTGCCGCCCTCGCCGGGGCCGGGGGCGCTACGGACTCCGCAGGTCAGCCCTGGGCCGGACGCAGCTTGGAGGGGGAGGGCAACCCGCTCCACCAGTTCGACAAGGACGACGGGCAGCCCGACGCGGGCTACACGGCCGCTGCGGCGGCACTGGTTTCCGGGGAGGGCAGCGAAGCCGACGTGGTCGCCTCACTGGCCACTGCCCGGGTCTACGTCGCCATCGTTGCGACCTTGGGGGAAGAAGCAGAATCCGCCCACGGGCTGGCTGCGGACAAGGAAGCAGATCTTGCCCTGGTGACGCTGACGGCACCCGACGGACGGAAAGCCCTGCCGGTGTTCTCCTCCGTGGATTCGCTGGCCCGCTGGCATCCCAAGGCACGTCCTGTGGCCGTCTACGCGCCGCGGGCCGCGCTCTCGGCGGTCTCGGAAGAGGCCCAGCTGCTTGTCATCGATCCCGGAAGCGACGTCACCTTCGTAGTGCGGCGGCCAGCCATGTGGGCGCTGGCCCAGCAGCGGAAATGGGTGCCGTGCTACGCGGACCAGTCCCTTCCCGGCCTGGTGTCTGAGGCAGCGGCCAAGGAACCCGCCGTCCGGCAGGTGCAGCTCTCGGCAGGGTCGGGAGTGGCGTCGCGGACAGCAGGCGGTACTCTGGTCTCCGGCGGAGGATCCGGACCCGAGCTGCGGGTGACGCTCCAGCTGGCACCCGGGCTGGATGCCTCCGGTGTCCAAGCCGTCGCGGCCGCGCTGCAGCAGCGCCTGGCCGCCCACCCCGAATTCGTTGAGCGCGTTGATTCACTGGAACTGAAAATCACGCGCTGACCGGCCGCAAGGCTAGAAGAGAAGTGCTGTGAACTTTAGCGTCTACCGGGATCTGCTCTCCATCGTCCCGGTCCGTCGGCTGCTCCTTGTCGGCATGCTGGCCCGTTTTCCGCACGCCGCTGCCGGAGTCCTGCTGACCCTCCATGTAGTCCTGACCCTGGATAAGGGATATGCCGCTGCAGGAGCTGTGGCTGCCCTGGTCACCATTGGCATCGCCGTCGGCGCACCGTGGCGAGGACGGCGCGTGGACAACGCGGGACTTCGCCGCGCACTGATTCCGTCCGTGATCTCCGAGGCGGTGATCTGGTCTGTTGCCCCGCACGTGAGCTACGAATGGCTCCTGGTGCTGGCACTCATCGGCGGACTGTTCACGCTTCCCGTCTTCAGTGTTGTCCGTCAGTCCCTGGGTGTCCTCGCGACCGGAGACAAACGGCGCACGGCCTTCACCCTGGACTCCATTGCCACCGAAATCGTGTTCATGGGCGGCCCGGCGGTAGGCGCAGTCCTGGCTACGTCCCTTTCGACTATGGTCGGCCTGACCCTGGTTGGTCTTTCGACCGCGGCCGCGGGGCTTTTCCTGATGTGGTTCAACCCGCCTACACGTTCCGCTGCCACCGGCGCCCTTCCTGAACACGACGTCGAAGCAGCCACTGCAGCCGTCGTGACCGCTGCTCCTGCCCACCTTCGGGAACCGGCCGTGGAACTGGCGCAGGCTGCCGCCGAACAGGCGGAGGCCGAGGATCCGGCGCGAGGAGGAATCCTGCACCGTTTCTCTGCCGGATTCTCCTGGCTGACACTGAGCGTTGCCGTGGTGTTCGTGGTTGCCGCAGGTGCCGGAGTGCTCCTGGCCAGCAGCGACGTCGGCATTGTGGCGATGGTGGAGTCCACGGGGAAGCCGGGGGAGTTGGGCATTGTCTTCGCCGTCTGGTGCGCTGCCTCGCTGGTCGGCGGTCTGGTGTACGGAGCAATGAACCGCAAGATTTCTCCCATGCTCCTGCTGCTGGGCATGGCTGTCCTGACACTTCCCATGTCCCTGGCGACCGACACACTGAGCCTTGCGCTGCTCTCCATTCCCGGCGGACTGCTCTGCGCACCGCTGCTTTCCGCCGCGTCCGAGCGTGTGGCTGACCTGGTTCCGGAGGAGCGCCGCGGTGAAGCCATGGGATGGTACGGCTCGGCACTCACCACCGGCACTGCCATAGGGGCTCCGCTGGCGGGTGCGGCCATCGACACGATTGGCCCTGCCTCCGGATTTGCTTTCGCCGGAACAGCGGCGATCCTGATGGTCCTGATAACGCTGGGAGCCCGCGCCCTGGTAGCCAAGCGAACGGCCCGCGTCTAGATTCTTCCGGACAGGGAAAGAGCCCGGAGAGATGCCTCTCCGGGCTCTTTGGCTATGCGGCGGGACGTGCTTAGTTGACCGGACCCGTGAACTTCTCGCCCGGGCCCTGGCCCGGCGCGTCCGGAACCAGGGAAGCCTCGCGGAAGGCCAGCTGCAGGGAACGGAGACCGTCCCGCAGCGGACGGGCGTGCTGGCTGCCGATTTCCGGAGCAGCAGCCGTGACGAATCCGGCAAGTGCGGTGATCAGCTTGCGCGCCTCGTCAAGGTCCTTAAGGTCCTCGGCATCGGAACCCTCAGCCAGTCCGCATTTCACGGCGGCGGCGCTCATGAGGTGGACGGCGGCGGTGGTGATCACTTCGACCGCAGCTACTTCGGCAATGTCCCGGACCTGGGATGAAACGGGAGTTGACTCGTGTGAATGGGCTTCCTCTGAGGTTCCAGGGAAGGAGTGGCGGGCAGATTCGCCAGCCGGATTGCTCTGTGGGGTACTCATACTGGTAAGCTTGTCACAGACCGACCGGTTGACGTTATTTACGGCAGCTCGCACCTTCCTCCGGGGAGCACCAATGGAAACATTGCGGTGAGCTGCTTTTTCAAGTGTTCAGCCGGTATGCAAGCGGAGACTCTCCCACCCGCGTCAGCCTGATAAAACCAGTCTACGGACAGGATCAGAGTTGCCGGGTTCAGGTCGGCCCTTCCCGGGCAGCATCTTCGGATGCCGCCGGAAAGAGCACCGGATATCCGGTGCCGGCTGACCTTTCGAGGCCTTCGATTGCGCGTGCAATTGGGGGCCTTCTTCATTTGCAGGCGGTAGCCGTTTTGAGTCAAACAGGAGCTGCAACATTAGCGAGCCAAGAATCAATGATCGGATCCGTGTCCCTGAGGTGCGGTTGGTAGGACCGGCTGGGGAACAGGTAGGTGTGGTCCGGATAGAGGACGCCCTGCGACTGGCAGCGGAGTCCGACCTGGATCTTGTTGAGGTAGCACCGCAGGCCAAGCCGCCGGTGTGCAAACTAATGGACTTCGGCAAGTACAAGTACGAAGCCGCAGTCAAGGCCCGTGAGGCACGCAAGAACCAGACAAACACGGTCCTGAAGGAAATTCGTTTCCGGCTGAAGATCGACACCCACGACTACGAGACGAAGCGCGGCCATGCCATGCGCTTCCTCGGCGCGGGTGACAAGGTCAAGGCTATGATCCAGTTCCGCGGACGTGAGCAGCAGCGGCCTGAAATGGGTATCCGCCTGCTGCAGAAGTTCGCAGAGGACGTCGCAGAGGTGGGTGTGGTTGAGTCCAGCCCCCGCATCGACGGCCGCAACATGGTCATGGTCATCGGCCCCCTCAAGAACAAGGCTGAAGCCAAGGCTGAAGCCCGCCGCGCATCCCAGCGCGCCGAGGCAAAGGCCGCCAACGAAGCTGCCAAGAACGGCGAGGCTCCGGCACGGGTTGACACCAGCGCCGACAAGGCCCCGATGACGCAGAGCCTGGCAGACCTCCTGCCGGACGGACTGCGTCTTGGCTCCTCCGCAGCAGAGGCCGACAAGGCCCGCGCTGAGAAGGAAACAGCTGAGAAGGAGAAAGCAGCACAGGCTGCCAAGGCTGCTGCGGACAAGGCTGCTGCCGATGCCCGCCGCGCCGAGGAAGCTGCCAAGGCTGCTGCGGCAAAGCCGGCCCAGGCCGCCAAGCCTGCAGCCAAGGCGCCGGCAGAAGCTAAGCCGGCCGAGGCGCCCAAGCCGATGGCAGTGCCGAAGCCGACGGCCGTCAAGCCGGCCGCGCCCAAGCCTGCTGCCCGGCCCAAGCCTGCTGCAGCAGCTAAGCCTGCTGCATCCAAGCCTGCTGGCAAGGCACCCGCTCCGGGAGCCGGCCAGAAATAGCCTGGCACTGCGGAGTAGGCACAGCACAACACCGCTAAGTACGCCCAGGCGTCCCTAGGAAAACCCTGACACCTGTTTACAGGTGCCCATATCCCCGCGGGCTTGTCCCGCGGAAACCAAAAGGAGATCGGTAGTCATGCCGAAGATGAAGACCCACAGTGGCGCCAAGAAGCGCTTCAAGCTGACCGGTACCGGCAAGCTCAAGCGCCAGCAGGCTAACCGCCGCCACTACCTGGAGCACAAGTCCTCCCGCCTGACCCGCCGTCTCGCCGGTGACAAGATCGTCACCCCGGGCGAGGCCAAGGTCATCAAGAAGATGCTCGGCAAGTAGCCGATCCTTCCCCCAGGCGCGGTTCGCCAAGGACTGCTCCGCAAACCATCTAGTTTCCCCGTGGCCTCATTCAGGCCATTGCACACAGAAGAAGTGCGCGGGACATATTTCTAAGGAGTACGCACGTGGCACGTGTGAAGCGGGCGATTAACGCCCATAAGAAGCGTCGGGTTATCCTCGAGCGCGCCAAGGGCTACCGCGGACAGCGTTCGCGTCTGGTCCGCAAGGCCAAAGAGCAGCTGCTGCACTCGTATGTGTACAGCTACGGTGACCGCCGCAAGCGCAAGGGTGACTTCCGTCGCCTGTGGATCCAGCGCATCAACGCTGCTTCCCGCGCCAACGGCCTCACCTACAACCGTCTGATCCAGGGCCTGAAGGCAGCTGAGATCGAGGTTGACCGCCGTATGCTGGCCGAACTCGCCGTGAACGACGCCAATGCGTTCGCCACCCTGGTCCAGGTTGCCAAGGACGCCCTGCCGTCCGACACCTCGGCTCCGGCCGTCGCCGCAGCTCCGGCTGCCAAGTCCGCACCGGCCAAGGCTGCAGCCAAGTCCGCTCCGGCTGCAACCGCAACGGTTGTCGACGGCGGTTTCAAGGCTTCCGAAGGTGACGCTCCCGAGGGCTACGTCATCAAGGGCGCCACGACCGGCAAGTACCACGTTCCGGGTTCGACCTGGTACGAGCAGACCGTACCCGAGTACTGGTTCAACTCCGTGGAAGCCGCCAAGGCTGCTGGCCTGGAGCCCGCTGGCGGCGAAAACCGCCAGAAGTTCCAGGGCTAATTTCGGTACCTGCTGAACATGTTTGACGCCGGACGCTCCCCAGCGCCGCTGATGTCCAATCCCCGAGCCGATCGGGTGAAGGAAGCAGCGAAGCTGGCGGGGCGTTCGGCGCGTTTAAAGACCGGACTGTTCCTGGCTGAGGGTCCGCAGGCAGTCCGTGAAGCGCTTGTGGCGCACCGTCATGCCGTGGAGGCGGGCCTGCCCGGCGTCGTCGTCGAGGCGTATGCCACTGAGGCCTGCCTTCAGCGGCTGCCGGAACTGGCCGGCCTCGCAGCCGGGACAACGCTGCGGCTGGCAACAGACGAGGTCCTCGCTGCCATGGCGGACACAGTGTCGCCACAGGGAATCGTGGCCGTTTGCAGAATACAGTCGCCGAGTCTCCAGGATGTGCTCGCAGCCGGGCCGAAGCTGATCGCCGTGATGTGCGAGGTACGTGACCCGGGCAACGCGGGCACCATCCTGCGCGCCGCAGATTCCGCCGGCGCTGACGCCGTCGTCCTGACGGCTTCCAGTGTGGACATCCACAATCCCAAGGCCGTGCGTTCCACCGTTGGCTCCCTCTTTCACTTACCTGTTGTCTCCGGCGTGGAGTTCGCAGAACTCGCCGCCGCGCTGCGTCAGGGCGGCATCACCATCCTGGCCGCGGACGGGTACGGCAGCCAGGATCTCGATGCGCTGCAGGATGAGTCCGCCGTGCGCCGGCTGGCACCCGGTGCTGAAGGAGAGGGCACATCAGGGCCGCGGCTCGAGAACCAGACGGCATGGCTTTTCGGCAACGAAGCCCAGGGCTTGTCGGAAGCTGAACTTGCAGCAGCGGATTTTCGCGTCGCCGTCCCCGTGTACGGGCAGGCTGAAAGCCTTAACGTGGGAACGGCAGCAACAGTGTGCCTCTACGCTTCCGCGCGGGCACAGAACCGCTAATCCTTCCTAGCGCTGGATCTCCGCGCCGGTGGACGCATCCAGGGCCCCTGCTTCGTCTTTCGCGGCGCCCTGTTTCCCGGCTTCGTGAGCCGGCTGACGGCGGTCCAGGGCGCCGCTGAGCAGCGCCACACCCAGCCCCATCAGTGCCAGTACGGCACCGACGATCGCCGGGGACTGGAAGCCCCAGCCCCAGGCAATGACGAGGCCGCCGGCCATGGCGCCGAGGGCGTTGGCCATGTTCAGGGCGGCGTGGTTCAGGGAAGATGCCAGCGACGCGGCTCCGGGGGAGACATCCAGCAGCCGGGTCTGCAGAGCCGGCGTCAGTGCTGAGCCGATGGCTCCGACCAGGAAGACGAGCACAATGGCGCTGGCCTTGTACTGGACGCCCCACGCGTAGATGGCCAGGATCAGGACGGTTCCGGCGAGGACAGCGTAGATGCTGCCCATGACGGACTTGTCCGCAATCCGGCCGCCCACGATGTTGCCGACCACCTGACCCACACCGTAGAGCCCTACGATCAGGGGCAGCACGCCCATGGAGAAGCCCGCCACCTCGGTCATGGTGGGGGAGATGTAGGTGTACACGGCGAAGAAGCCGCCAAAACCGACCGTGCCGACCAGCAGCGCCAGCCACATCTGCATCCGGCGCAAGGCACTCAGCTCGCGCCGGATGCTTGCCTCGGGATGGGCGGCCTGGAAGGGAACGAACCGGGCGACCAGGGCGACGGTCAGCAGGGAAATCGCCCCCACAAGGACGAACATCCAGCGCCATCCCGCCTGCTGGCCCAGCCAGGTGGCGAACGGCACGCCGATCACGTTGGCGATGCTCAAGCCCAGCATGACCATGGAGATGGCCCAGCCGCGCCGGGTAGGCGCCACCAGGGAAGCGGCGATCACTGCCGCGACGCCGAAGAAGGCGCCGTGCGGCAGTCCTGAAAGGAAACGGGTGACCAGCAGCCACCCGTAGTCCGGGGCAATGAAGGATGAAAGATTGGCCACGGCGAAGAACGCCATCAGTCCCAGGGCCAGCCACTTGCGCGGCATCTTGGCTCCGGCGGCTGCAAGAAGAGGCGCACCAACAACGACGCCGAGGGCGTAGGCGGAGATGACGTGCCCGCCTTCGGGGACGGAGACACCCAGTTCTGCGACCATCTCCTGGAGCAGTCCCATAATGGCGAACTCGGTGGTGCCGATGGCGAAGCCACCTGCGGCAAGGGCAGTGATGGCCAGGGAAACATTGCGGGTTTTGGGCGTCGCTACGCGCAGGGAAGGCATAAGTGCGGGGGTGCTTTCGGATCAGCGGTTGCCGCGGAGCCGTGAAAAGCACGGTCGCGTCTGGCGGGCCCGGGACCAGCGCGGGAGCAGGGGCTGCCGTTGGCCGGGGGCCAAACGGCCACGATGCCGTTCCTTCCAAGTCTAGGACAGCGGGCACCGTAGACTCGATCTGTGTCGAATTCAGAACTGAAGCAGGTAGTCGGAGCCGCGATTGTGGATAACCTGGGCCAGCCGCGGAGCCTGCTGGCCGCTCGGCGCACGGCCCCGGAAGCCTATGCCGGCATGTGGGAGTTTCCCGGCGGCAAGGTTGAACCGGGGGAGACCTGCGAAGCCGCCCTGCACCGTGAGCTCACCGAAGAACTGGGCATTGAGGTGGTTCTGGGCGCCGAGGTGGCCGGACCGCTGGACCAGGGCTGGCCCCTGAATCCGAAGGCCGCCATGCGGGTGTGGTTGGTGGAAGTGACAGCGGGGGAGCCGATGCCCCTTGAGGACCACGACGAACTGCGCTGGGTCCGCCTGGATTCCCTGGAGCTTGCCGAGCTGCCCTGGATTCCGGCTGACCTGCCGATCGTCACGGCGGTTCGCGCGGCCGCGGGTCAGCCCCCGGCAGGATCCGCCTAGCCGTGGGCCCCGCCACTGGAAGCCGGGTCAGGCGTCCGCGAGGATCGCGTCCATTTGGGACATGGCGCAGGCCACGCCGTCAATGGCGCCCATGGAGATCTGTTCCTCCATCTGCTCCCGGTCCGCAAATGCCGTCACGACTTCAACGACCGTTCCCCCGTCCCGGGCAGCGAAGGTGACGGTGACGTCGGAGATCGGCATGTCGTCCCGGCGGGTGCCGTCCTCCTCGGCAAAGCCGTCGCGGAAGCGCAGCTTCTCCGGGCGTTCGACCGAGATCACCTCCCACCAACCGTGGTACGTTTCGCCGTCCGGTCCGGTCATGAAGTAGGTGACCGTGCCCCCGGGCGTCAGGTCGTGCTGCGGAACCGTGGCGGGGTGCGTTGGCGGACCCCACCACCGCTCGAGCTTCCGCGGGTCGGCCCACAGCTCCCAGACCTGTTCGGGAGCTGCCTCGAACTCCGCGAGGGCGGTGATGGTCAGGGTGTCGTATTCCTTGTCGATGCTCTTCACGCTCATGACTGATCTCCTCTACCGGGGTCCGTTCCCGGGCGTTTCCTGCCGCAGCAGGTCTGACATCCGGTTCAGCCGGCGTTCCCAGGCCTCAGCCAGCGCGTCCAGCGCGCGGTGTGCCTGGTCGACGGCGTCCGGTGCGGTGCTCACGAGCTGTTCCCTCCCGCGGCGTTCCTTGGAGACCAGGCCTGCCGCTTCGAGGACCGCGACGTGCTTCTGCACCGCCGCGAAACTCATGGGATAGGCCTCGGCCAGCCGCGATACCGACAGTTCGCCTGCGGCCGCACGGCGCAGGATGTCCCTGCGTGTGCTGTCCGCCAGGGCATGGAACAGGCGGTTCACGGTTTCATCTGACAACGCATCTACAACCATTTGGTTGTACCTTAGGGCCCGCGGCGGCACCGGTCAAGACCTCGGCGAAACTAAAAAAGAGTTCCCGCGGCAACCGGGTGACCGGCCTCCGTCACCGGAACCGAACGGGCGGCGCCGCGGGTGGCGAGGAACTGGTTCTTGCCGGCGAACCCGTGACGCTTTTTGAAATGGGTGATTCGTCCCGCGAGCCACTGGCGGTAATCCTTGACGGCATATGTGCCGCCGTCGTACAGCTTGTCGTAGCGTGCCGAAAGCTGGGGATAGTCGCGCGCGAGCCATTCCCGGTACCACTCGCGCGCTCCCGGGCGAAGGTGCAGGGCGCCGGCCGTGACCGACGTGGCGCCTGCGTCGGCCAGTGCGGAAAAGAGTGCGTCCAACGACTCGTCGCCGTCGGTCAGCCACGGCAGGATCGGCATGGCCATCACGTTGCAGTCCATGCCGGCATCCCGGATACGCCGGATCAGGTCCAGCCGGGCTTTGGGTGACGGGGTGCCCGGCTCAACCCGGTGCGCAAGGTCGGGGTCCAGCAGGGCAAGGGAAATCCCCATGCTGATGCTGGTCTGCTGCGCTGCTTCGGCCAGGAGCGGCAGGTCGCGTGCCAGGAGGGTGCCCTTGGTCAGGATCGAGAAGGGTGTTCCGCTGTCCGCCAGGGCTCGGATGATGCCGGGCATGAGCTTGTAGCGGCCCTCCGCCCGCTGGTACGGGTCGGTGTTGGTGCCCATGGCCACGTGCTCATACTGCCAGGACGGGCGGGCCAGTTCGCGCCGCAGCACTTCGGCGGCGTTCGTCTTCACTACCAGCTGGCTGTCGAAGTCCGCGCCGGTGTCCAGATCCAGATAGCTGTGTGTCTTGCGGGCAAAGCAGTACACGCAGGCGTGGCTGCAGCCCCGGTAGGGATTCACCGTCCAGCCGAAGGGCATGGAAGAAGTCCTGGGGACCTTGTTCAGGACGGATTTCGCCAGGACCTCATGGAACGTCACGCCCGCGAACCCCGGTGTCTGCACCGAGCGGACGAGGCCCTGCAGGGGGAGCAGCGCGTCAGCGGACGGCGCTGCTTTTGGTTCCTGTTCCTGCCACCTCATGACACCTATTAGAACATGTGTTCGAATGGGCGCCTACCCCTCACCCTCATCGAGATAGCAGAAACTGCACGTTAGGCACCCCTATTCGGGCACTTTCTGTCATCTCGATGAGGGGAAGAAGGAGGGGGCCGGTAGCCGCCGTCGGCCAGTCCGGCCAGGAGCTCAAAGATGTTCGACGACGCCGGGTCCCCGGTGCGCAGTTTGGAGAACCCCGCGGCGGCAAAGTAGAGCGGCAGGAACGCCAGCCCCAGCACCGCGTACTGGGAGCTGTGCCGCGCTTCATGGCGCAGCAGGGACGAGGCAGGTACGACGTCGAACGCCGGGGCAACGCGGGAGCGGTACAGGACCACATTGCCCACCGTGAAGGCCGCGGCACGTGGGAGCGGCAGCTCCCAGCCGCCGGCGAGCAGCAGTCCGCCGGGACCGGGCCGCACACGCACCCTGCCAACCCGGGCAGCCAGCAGGCCGGCCGCCGTCGAACCGTTCACGAGGTTGAGCGTGCGGCGGACTAACTGTGTGCGGGTGAGCCGCCGCTGCTCCTGCGTCATGCACCCATGCTAAGTGCCGGCGCCCGGGCGAGGGAGGGAGGTCTTCACACTGCCCGGGCGCGGCGCGCGAGTTGGTTAGACTGGTAGCCGCGGGCTTTGTGCCTTTGCCTGCAGCACCCCTTTTACTTTCACCCACATCAACACGGCCGGAAACAGGTAAGAACGGTACATGTCGAATTCCATACCGGGGACGGACTCCCCAGACAACGCGGCACCCAATCCGCTCGACGAGTCAGCCATTGCGGCTGCCGTCGATTCAGCGCTCGCAGCCATCGCCTCCGCAGCGGACCTGGATGCCCTCAAGGACGTCCGCATCGCCGTCACCGGCGAGAAGTCTCCGCTGTCCCTGGCCAACCGCCAGATCGGTTCGCTGCCCAAGGACCAGAAGGCCGCCGCCGGCAAGGTTGTAGGCCCGGCCCGCGGACGGATCAACCAGGCGCTCGCCGCCCGCACCGTGGAGCTGGAAGCCGAGCGTGACGCCCGGATCCTCGTTGAGGAAGCCGTCGACGTTACCGCCGCCCCGCGCCGCCGCCGCATGGGCGGACGCCACCCGCTTTCCACCCTGCAGGACCGCGTCAGCGACATTTTCGTAGGCATGGGCTGGGAAATCGCCGAAGGTCCCGAAGTCGAGTCCGAGTGGTTCAACTTCGATGCGCTGAACTTCAAGCCGGACCACCCGGCCCGCGAAATGCAGGACACGTTCTTCGTGGAGCCCCCCGAAGCGCACCTGGTCATGCGCACGCACACCTCCCCGGTGCAGGTCCGCTCAATGCTCGAGCGTGACCTGCCCATCTACGTGCTGTGCCCCGGCAAGGTCTTCCGCACCGATGAGCTCGACGCCACGCACACCCCGGTGTTCCACCAGTTCGAAGGCCTGGCCATCGACAAGGGCCTCACTATGGCAGACCTGGTCGGCACCCTGGAGCACTTCACCCGCGTGCTCTTCGGCGACGAAGCCAAGGTGCGCCTGCGCCCGAACTACTTCCCCTTCACTGAGCCGAGCGCCGAGTTGGACATCTGGCACCCCGGCGCCAAGGGCGGCCCGCGCTGGATCGAGTGGGGCGGCTGCGGCATGGTCAACCCCAACGTGCTGCGCGCCGCGGGCATCGACTCCGAGGTCTATTCAGGTTTCGCCTTTGGCATGGGCATTGAACGTGCCCTCATGTTCCGCAACGAAGTATCGGATATGCGGGACATGATCGAAGGCGACGTACGTTTCAGCGAACACTTCGGGATGGAGATCTAAGTGAGAATCCCACTTTCCTGGCTGCGCGAGTACGCCCAGGTACCGGCGGAGGCAACCGCCGAAGACGTGATGGCAGAGCTGGTCAAGGTTGGCCTGGAGGAAGAGGACGTCCACCGTCCCACCGACGAACTGCAGGGCCCGATCGTCGTGGGCCAGGTGCTCTCCAAGGAGCCCGAGCCGCAGAAGAACGGCAAGACCATTAACTGGTGCTCCGTCCGAGTGGTTCCGGAAGGCGCCGAACAGACCCTGACCGGCGAGGGCATTGACCCGTCCGGCGTGCAGGGCATCGTCTGCGGCGCGCACAACTTCGAGGTTGGGGACAAGGTTGTTGTCACCCTGCCCGGCGCCGTGCTGCCCGGAGACTTCCGGATCAGCCCGCGCAAGACCTACGGCCACGTCTCCGCCGGCATGATCGCCTCCGTGCGTGAACTCGGCATCGGCGAAGACCACGACGGCATCCTGGTGCTCTCCACCCTGGGACTCGATCCCGAGGTAGGCTCCGACGCGATGGAGCTGCTGGGCCTCTACGACCAGGCTGCTGAAATCAACGTCACCCCGGACCGCGGCTACGTCTTCTCCATCCGCGGCGCTGCCCGCGAGTACGCCCACGCCACCGGCACCAAGTTCACCGACCCCGCCGCCACGGTGGAGGTTCCGGAAGCCGACGGCGCCGGGTACCCGGTGCGCCTGGCCGACGAAGCCCCGATCTACGGCAAGGCCGGCTGCGACCGCTTCGTGGCCCGCACCGTCCGCGGTGTGGACCCCACCCGCCCGACGCCGCCGTGGATGTCTTCACGCCTGCGCCTGGCCGGAATGCGTTCCATTTCCCTCGTCGTGGACATCTCCAACTATATGATGCTCGAGCTCGGCCAGCCGCTGCACTTCTACGACCTGGACAAGCTCACCGGCGAAATCGTGGTCCGCCGCGCCAACCCGGGCGAGACCCTGAAGACCCTCGATGACAAGGTCCGCACGCTGGACCCCGAAGACCTGCTGATCACTGACGGCTCCGGTGCCATTGGCATCGCCGGCGTGATGGGTGGAAACGCCACCGAGGTCTCCGACGCCACGCAGAACGTGCTGATTGAAGCCGCCCACTTCGAGGAAGTCTCGATTGGCCGTTCGCGCCGCCGCCACAAACTCCCGTCCGAAGCGTCCAAGCGCTTCGAGCGCGGCGTTGACTGGCACGTCGCGGACATCGCGGCACAGCGCGCCGTCGACCTGCTGGTGGAACTGGCCGGCGGCACCGCCGACGCGTCCATCACCGACGCCGGCACCGCACCGGAGACCCGCAGCATCTTCCTGCCCGCGGACTTCCCCGCCAAGCTGATCGGCCTGGAGTTCACCGAGGACCAGATCACCGGCACGCTCACCGACCTGGGTGCAGACGTTGAAAAGGCCGACGGCGGCTTCCGGGTGATTCCCCCGAGCTGGCGGACCGACCTGGAAACCCGCGAGGACCTCACCGAGGAAATCATCCGGCTGGTGGGCTACGACAAGATCCCCTCCACCCTTCCGGTTGCTCCTCCCGGCCGCGGCCTGACCCGCGTCCAGCAGCAGAGGCGCCGCCTGCAGCAGTCCCTCGCGGCGTCGGGCCTGACCGAGGTGCTGTCCTACCCCTTCGTCACCGAAGCGGACAACAACACCTTTGGTACCCCGGTCGCCGGCGAAGAACGTCCGGCCGTGAAGCTGGCCAACCCGCTCTCCGCCGAGTTCGGCTACCTGCGCACCTCGGTGCTGCCGGGCCTGTTCGACGTCGCCAAGCGGAACCTCTCGCGCGGCTTCCGTGACCTGGCGCTTTTCGAATCCGCACTGGTCTTCCTGCCCGGTGAGCAGAACGGCACCGAGTCGATTCCGCCGCTGGGCATCAAGCCGTCAGAGGAAGTCCTGGACGGCCTGTACAACGGCATTCCGGACCAGCCGCTGCATATCGGCGTGCTGTTCACCGGCCACGAATCACCCGCCGGCGCCGGCCACACCCCGCGCGCCTGGGACTGGGCCGACGCCGTCGACACCGCCCGGCTCATGGGGGACGTGCTCGGCGTCGAACTGGTGATCAGCCAGGGCGAACACCAGGCCTTCCATCCGGGACGCACTGCCAAGATCTCGCTGCGCAGCGGCGAAACCATTGGCTACGCCGGCGAACTTCACCCGAAGCTGCTCGCAGCCCGGGACATGCCGGCCCGCACCGTGGCACTGGAGCTCGACGCCGATGCTCTCTTCGACGCCGCACCGGACGTGATCGTGGCGAAGGAAATTTCCACGTACCCGGCCACCACGCAGGATGTGGCGCTCATTGTGGGCGAAGACATCCCGGCCGAGGCTGTGCTGGAAACCCTGCGTGAAGGTGCCGGCGATCTGCTGGAAGACATCGCGCTGTTCGACGTCTACACGGGCAAGGGCATCGAGCCGGGGCACAAGTCCTTGGCCTTCGCCCTGCGCTTCCGTGCCGATGACCGCACACTGACCGCCGACGAGGCCTCCGAATCCCGGGCCGCCGCCGTCGCGCTGGCTGCCGAGCGTTTTGGTGCCGTGCAGCGGTAGTTCCACCTGAAAGCGCAAAGCCCCGCCGGAAACTTCCGGCGGGGCTTTGTGCGTTTTTGCTAGGGTCTGCGGGAGGTACGGCCGACGGCGATCCACCAGTCCAGAGCTTCATCGTCCGCGATGATGTCCATGGGCACGTTTATCCATCCTTCGCCCATCGGCCGGCCCGCGCCCATGAAGGCGGGCTGGCCGCCGGCAGCGAGCAGCTCGCGGTAATCCGCCGGATCCACACAAACCAGCAGGTCTCCGTCCCGGCCAGCTGACACCGTCAGACGTCCGTCCACCATAAAAGCCACGCCGCCGAACATGTTTTTCTCCCGGACGTCTTGGTGGGAGGTAAGGCCTTGCCGGATGCGCTGGGCCAGGGTCTCCTGCGCCGGGTCCGACTGCATAATCCTGCCGCCTTTCAGTGAGGACGGTTGCCCACGGGATCTGCCGAACTGGTTTTCCGGTTCGCCACCAGGAGCGGGGCGGTCATTCCCATGCCAATCAGCAGATATCCGATCGCTATCCAACCGTGCCCCGGAATCGAGCTGACGTAAAGAGCTACGGGGACGACGACTACTCCCAGCAACAGCAGAGTTCCCGCCAGGCGCTTGCCTGTTGGTTGGAATATGCGGAAGGTTTCGTGTCTTGCGGCGGCCCGGCGGTCCCTGATCACCTGGAGGGCAGCGGCGAGCCCGGTGAATAGCAGCATCAGCTGGGCCGCCTGTGCGTCGGGCGGCAGCCCGAGCAGGTTGCCGCTCAGAATGCCGGCAGCGGCGAGTGCGATGCTGACGGCGTCGACCTGCGCGACCCGATCCGGGCCTTGTGCGCTCATCATGGGGTCGAGTCTCGCACAAACGCGCGGCGCCCGCAGTGCAGCCGAGGTATCGGACACGGGGCGGGGGATGCGCGGTGATTCTGCTGCCGGTTCAGGAAGATCCGACCGGTTCGCACTTCTGCTGCCGCTTGGATCAGGCAGCAACCCCCAAACCGGCAACAGAACCCGGATCTGCTCCGCTTTGTGCAGATCGCTCCGCGGCATATCGGAGCGATTGCCACAAAGTGGAGCGGAACCGGCAAGCCGGCAGCGGGCCTAGACGCTGACAAACAGTTTCAAGTCCGAGGCTCGATGCTGAAGAGTTCGCCCGGCGTGGTTTCCAGAGCGTCGCAGACGGCTGTCAAGGTGGTGAACCGAACGGCCTTGGCCTTGTTCGTTTTGAGGATGGAAAGGTTTGCCATGGTTATGCCGGTCCGCACTGAAAGCTCAGTCAACGTCATTCCCCGCTGGAGCAGCACCTTATCCAGATGGCACACCACTCGGTGGCCGCTGGCTGGCTCGGCAGCGGACCGAATGTCAGACAAGTCCGTCCGTCTCTTCCTGCAGCCGTCCGCCTGCCTTGAAAGCGCTGGAGAGCGCCAGGCCAACGACGCCGCTGGTGATCATGAAGTACGGCCACCGGGGAGCGTCGGTGCTGATTACTGCGTAATCCGCGCCGAGCGGGAAACCTTCGGTGCCGAAATTGCTCGCCACCTCAAAGACGGCCCGGTTTGCCGTAGCGTCGAGCGTGCCGTACAGAAGCCCAGCTCCAATCAGGAGAAAGCTAAGGGCCAGTAGATTCTTCCGTACCCGCGCTGTGAACGGCCGTCCGGCAGAGATTTCCCGCAGGACTCTCGCGATGAGGAACGCGGCCACCAGTGCCAGGACAATGTAAAGCAGTGCAGGGGTCGCACACAGCACGCGCAGCCACAACGGAATATCCACCAGATAGCCAACTGCACCCTCACGGAGTTCCGCCTGATTGATTTGGGGGAGCATAACGAGCTGCACCCGCGGATCAGCACCCCCGAAGGCCAACGGAGTCCGGCCGAAGATCGTCACGAATGCCTCCGCAGCACTACCGAGTGCTGCGAGGCAAGCAACGATCCAAACCGAGATCACCGCCAACTGGACGGACTTCGGTTTTCTGGTGTGCGTCACGTTCGTCATCATTCCCCATATCGATTGTCAATAATATTGATAAACGATATGACGGGTTGGTGCGGATGGCAACACTGTCGAGAGAATCGGGATCGCTCCGGTTTGTGCAGATCGCTCCCGTTTGTGGCATTCCCTCCGCGGCGTACCGGAGCGTTTGTCACAAAGCGGAGCGAATCCCGAGGCAGCGCCAGGGGAACGGAAACGGCAACAATCGGGCCGGCGCTACGGAACCAGCAGCACCTTGCCGGTCGTCTTCCGGCCCTCAAGGTCCTCATGCGCCCGGGCAGCGTCGGCCAGTGGATAGGTTGCACCAATCCGCACATCCAGGGTTCCGGCCTCCACCATTTCGAACAGCTCGCGCGCACGCCACTGGCGCTCCTCGGCGCTGAGCAGGTAATCCCTTATGGTCGGCCGGGTCAGGTAGAGCGAGCCCAGGGCGTTCAGCCGCTGGATGTCGAACGGAGGCACTTGGCCCGACGCGCCGCCGAACAGCACCATCATTCCGCGAGGGCGCAGGCTGGCCAGAGAATCGTCGAACGTGGCCTTCCCGACGCCGTCGAACACCACGTCCACGCCGCGACCGTCCGTCAGCTCGCGGACCCGGTCGGCGAAACCGTCGTAGCGCAGCACATGGTCCGCACCGGCCGCAGAGGCCAGTGCTTCCTTCTCATCCGTGGAAACGGTGGTGATCACCGTGGCGCCCTTGGCCTTCAGCAGCTGGGTCAGCAGCATGCCGACGCCGCCGGCTCCGGCGTGCGTCAGGACGGTTTCCCCGGCCTGGACGGGGTAGGTGGAGTTGCACAGGTAATGCGCCGTCATGCCCTGCAGGGGAAGGGCCGCAGCCACCTCGCTGCTTACGCCCCGGGGAACGGGCAGGGCCTTGGATGCATCCAGGAGCATGTACTGGGAGTACGCCCCGCCGCCTTCGGCCGTGGCCACCCGGTCCCCGTCGCTGAAAGCGGCTACGTCCACGCCCGCCTGGACTACGGTGCCGGCGGCTTCGGAACCCGGAATGAAGGGATAGTCCATCTTGTAGACACCGCTGCGCTGGTACGTGTCAATGAAGTTCACGCCCGTGGCCGCGACCTTCACCAGCAGCTCGTTGGGGCCGGGAACCGGAAGATCCACGTTTTCATAGCGCAGGATTTCGGGTCCGCCCGCTTTCGGGACGACAATGGCCTTATGCATGGAATGCCTCTTCCGATGGATTGGCGGCAATAAACGGGTACGCGAACCCATCGTAGGACGGCGGCCGCCGGGAGGCACGGATACCCGCCCGCCGGAGTCACATTGCATAATTATGAAGCCTCATGCATAAAACTGCTGTAGGGTGGTTGGCATGACGATTTCCGTAGCTGTATCAGGTGCCAGCGGCTATGCCGGCGGCGAGGTCCTGCGCCTGCTCGCCGGCCATCCCGGCGTCGAAATTGGTGCCATCACCGCGCACAGCAACGCCGGTTCCCGGCTCGGCGAACTCCAGCCGCACCTGCATGCCCTGGCTGACCGGATCCTGGTGGACACCACCGTTGAAAACCTGACCGGGCACGACGTCGTTTTCCTGGCCCTGCCGCACGGCGCCAGTGCCGAGATCGCAGCCCAGCTGCCCGAAGATACCCTGGTTATCGACGCCGGCGCCGACCACCGGCTCACCGATCCCGCCGCGTGGGAAAAGTTCTACGGCTCCCCGCACGCCGGGTCCTGGCCCTACGGCCTGCCCGAACTCCCCGGCCACCGCGAAATCCTCCGCGGCGCACGCCGGATCGCCGTTCCCGGTTGCTATCCCACGTCCTCACTGCTGGCCCTGGCGCCCGGTTTCGCAGCCGGCCTGCTGGAGCCCGACGACGTCGTCATCGTTGCAGCGTCCGGCACCTCCGGTGCGGGCAAAGCAGCCAAGCCGCACCTCCTCGGCTCCGAGGTGATGGGCGGCATGAGCCCCTACGGAGTGGGCGGCGGACACCGGCACACCCCCGAAATCGAACAGGGCCTCTCCGCCGCAGCGGGGGAGCAGGTCTCCATTTCCTTCACGCCGACGCTGGCACCCATGGCCCGCGGCATCCTCACCACCGCGACGGCGAAAGTCCGCCCCGGCGTCGACGCCGCCGCGCTGCGCTCAGCCTGGGAAGCGGCCTACGCCGATGAACCGTTTGTCCGGGTACTGCCCGAAGGCCAGTGGCCCGCCACCAAGATGGTGGTCGGCTCCAACTACGCCGCCCTGCAGCTCGCCTACGATCCACACGCGGGCCGCGTGATTGTCTCAGCCGTGATCGACAACCTCACCAAGGGCACCGCCGGCGGCGCTGTCCAGTCCATGAACATCGCCCTGGGCCTCGAAGAGACCACCGGGCTCACCCTGCAGGGAGTAGCACCGTAATGAGCACCAACGCAGCAACCGGCATCACCGCACCGGCCGGGTTCCGCGCCGCCGGCGTCACCGCGGGCCTGAAGGCATCCGGCGGACGCGACGTCGCACTGGTGGTCAACGACGGTCCCGCCAAGGCAGCAGCAGCGGTGTTCACCCGAAACCGCGTCGCCGCGGCTCCCGTGCACTGGTCACGCCAGGCAATCTCCGACGGCCGGGCCGACGCCGTGTTCCTGAACTCCGGCGGCGCCAACGCCTGCACCGGGCCGCAGGGTTTCCAGAACACCCACGCCACCGCCGAGAAGGTTGCTGACCTGCTCGGCATTTCCGCGAACGACGTCCTGGTCTGCTCCACCGGCCTGATCGGCGAGCAGCTGCCCATGGACAAGCTGCTGCCCGGCGCGGAAGCCGCAGCCCAGGCGCTGGCCTCCGACGGCGGCGCCCTGGCTGCCGAGGCGATCATGACGACGGACACGGTCTCCAAGCAGGCCGTCTTTGAAGGCTCCGGATACAGCATCGGCGGCATGGCCAAGGGCGCCGGCATGCTGGCTCCGGGACTGGCCACCATGCTGGTGGTCCTCACCACCGATGCCACCCTCGGCGCCGAAGCCCTGGATATAGCGCTGCGGACCGCCACGGCGGTCACTTTTGACCGCACCGATTCCGACGGCTGCATGTCCACCAACGACACCGTGATCCTGATGGCTTCCGGAGCCTCCGAAACCACGCCGGACACGGAGGAATTTACCCGCGGACTGACCGAGGTGTGCCACTCCCTGGCCCAGCAGCTGATCACCGACGCTGAAGGTGCCAGCCACGACATCGCCATCACCACGGTCAATGCCGCCACGGTGGCCGACGCCGAGAACGCCTCCCGCGCCGTCGCCCGTTCCAACCTGTTCAAGACCGCGATCTTCGGCAACGATCCGAACTGGGGCCGGGTGCTCTCCGCCGTGGGCACCACCGACGCTGCGTTCGAGCCGGAGAACATCAACGTCACCATCAACGGAGTGCAGGTCTGCCGGAACGGCGGCATCGGCGACCCGCGGGAGGGCGTTGACCTGACGGGCCGCGCGGTCAGCGTGGAAATCGACCTGGCTGCGGGCAGCGAATCTGCCACCATCTGGACTAACGACCTGACCACCGACTACGTCCACGAAAACTCGGCGTACAGCAGCTGAACGGGATCACCATGAGCACTCCATCAGAAGTCCGCGAACAGCTGGCCGCGCAGGACAAGGCCGCCACGCTGATCGAAGCGCTGCCTTGGATCCAGCGCTTCGCCGGAAGCACGATTGTGATCAAATACGGCGGCAACGCCATGATCAACGATGAACTGCGCCAGGCCTTCGCGGAAGACATCGTCTTCCTGCACCACGTGGGCGTCCACCCCGTCGTGGTGCACGGCGGCGGGCCGCAGATCAGCGCGCTGCTGGACCGGCTCGGCATCGAATCCGAGTTCAAGGGCGGACTCCGCGTCACGACCCCGGAAGCCATGGACGCCGTCCGCATGGTGCTCACGGGGCAGGTTGGCCGTGAACTGGTGGGCCTGGTCAACTCCCACGGGCCCTACGCCGTTGGCCTCTCCGGTGAAGACGGCGGGCTGCTGCAGGCCGTCCGGACCGGAACCGTCATTGACGGGGAAGAAGTGGACCTGGGCCTGGTTGGAGAAGTCGTCGGCGTGAACCCCGGCGCCATCCTGGACCTCATCGAAGCCGGCCGGATCCCGGTCATTTCCACGGTCGCTCCGGAAATCGGCGCCGACGGCAACCCCACCGGGCAGGTGCTCAACGTCAACGCCGATACCGCGGCAGCCGCCCTGGCCGTCGCGCTGGAAGCCTCCCGGCTGGTGGTGCTCACCGACGTCGAGGGTCTCTACGCCAACTGGCCGGATAAGTCCTCGCTGATTTCTGCCCTGACCGCCGCGGAACTGCGCCAGATGATGCCGTCGCTGGAATCGGGCATGATCCCGAAGATGGAGGCCTGCCTGGCAGCCGTCGACGGCGGTGTGGACCGTGCCGCCGTCGTGGACGGCCGGATGGCGCACTCGATGCTGCTGGAAGTCTTCACGACCGCCGGCATCGGCACCCAGATCGTTCCGGACGGAGAGAACGCATGAGCACCGCCAACGTTCCCGCTGCTCCGGCAGCGCCGCAGCTGGTCGACACATCGGGCACCGGCAGCGAGTGGCTGGCCCGCTACACCGAGTCCCTGATGGGTGTCTTCGGCACCCCGCAGCGCGTGCTGGTCCGGGGAGAGGGCTGCACGGTCTGGGACGCCGACGGCAAGCCCTACCTGGACCTGCTCGGCGGGATTGCCGTCAACGCGCTGGGCCACGCCCACCCTTCCGTCGTCTCGGCCGTCACCGCCCAGCTGAACACGCTGGGACACATCTCCAACTTCTTCACCAGCCCCCCGCAGATCTCGCTCGCCGAAAAGCTGCTGGAACTGGCGCAGGCACCGGCGGGCTCGAAGGTCTTCTTCACCAACTCCGGCACCGAAGCCATCGAAGCTGCGTTCAAGCTCGCCCGGCGGAACTCCGCCGGCGAACGCACGCGGATCCTTGCCATGGACCATGCCTTCCACGGACGGACCATGGGAGCGCTGGCCCTGACGGCCAAGCCCGCTTACCGGGAGCCATTCGAACCGCTCCCGTCCGGCGTCGCACACATCCCCTACGGGGACGTGGATGCCCTGCGTGCCGCCGTGGATGAAACCGTTGCTGCCGTCTTCATTGAGCCCATCCAGGGTGAAGCCGGTGTGCAGGTGCCGCCGGCCGGTTACTTGGAAGCCGCTCGGCAGATCACCCGGGACGCCGGCGCCCTCCTGGTGTTCGACGAAGTGCAGACAGGCATCGGCCGCACCGGAACCTGGTTCGCTTCCGAGGGCGTCCTGCCCGATGCGATGACGGTCGCCAAGGGCCTGGGCAGCGGCTACCCGATCGGTGGGCTGATCACCTTTGGCCCCGAGGTCTCCGCACTGCTCGCCCCGGGCCAGCACGGAACCACATTCGGCGGAAATCCCATCGCCACGGCTGCGGGCCTGGCGACGCTCTCCGCCATCGAATCCGGGGACATCCTGGCCAACGTGAACGCCATGGGGGAGCAGCTTCGTGCCGGAGCGGCCCAGGTGCCCGGTGTCAGCTCGGTCCGCGGCCGCGGACTGCTGATCGGCATCGACCTGGAGCAGGAGACCGCTCCCGCAGCGGTTGCCGCAGCCCTGGACGCCGGTTTCATCATCAACGCCACCGGACCGGCGACCCTGCGCCTCGCGCCGCCGCTGATCCTCACCACCGACCAGGCAGCAACCTTCCTGGAGAAGCTTCCCTCCATCCTGCAGGCCGCCGCGGCCACGACGATCGGACAGCCATGACCCGCCACTTCCTTGTTGACACCGACCTCACCCAGGCTGAACAGGCTGAAGTCCTGGACCTCGCGGATGCCCTGAAGAAGGACCGCTGGAAATATCAGCCCTATGCCGGCGAAGGCTCCGGCCGGCAGACCGTCGCGGTCATCTTCGACAAGACTTCCACCCGGACCCGGATCTCCTTCGCGGCCGGGATCGCGGACCTTGGCGGCGTGCCGCTGATCATCGGCGCCGGCGAATCCCAGCTTGGCCACAAGGAGTCCATTGCGGACACGGCCAAGGTTATGGAACGCATGGTCTCCACGATTGTCTGGCGCACCTACGCCCAGTCGGGGCTGGAGGAAATGGCCGCGAACTCCTCCGTGCCGGTCATCAACGCGCTGTCGGATGACTACCATCCGTGCCAGCTCCTCGCCGACCTGATGACGATCCGCGAACACAAGGGCACGCTGGCGGGCCTCACCCTGACCTACCTGGGGGACTGCGCCAACAACATGGCCAACTCCTACCTGCTGGCCGGCGTCACCGCCGGAATGCACGTGCGCGTTGCTGGCCCGGTGGGCTACCTGCCCGCCCCGGAGATCGTCGACGCCGCGGCGGCCCGCGCCGCGGAGACCGGCGGTTCGGTGATGATCACCACCGACGCCGCGGAAGCCCTCGCCGGTGCCGACGTCGTCGCCACCGACACCTGGGTATCCATGGGCCAGGAAGACGAAAAGGCCGCCCGGCAGGAGCTCTTCCGCGACTACGCCGTGGACTCGGCTGCCATGGCACAGGCTGCGGAAGACGCCGTCGTGCTGCACTGCCTGCCCGCCTACCGCGGCTACGAAATCTCCGCCGACGTCATAGACGGGCCGCAGTCCCTGGTCTGGGACGAGGCAGAGAACCGGCTGCACGCGCAGAAGGCCCTCATGGTGTGGCTGATGGCGAGGTCCGGCCTGACCGGGATCCCGGAGGAAGCGGTATGACCATGCCCACCACCAAGACGGCCCGCCAGGCTCGGATCCGGGCGCTGCTGACCGGCTTGTCGGTGCGGTCGCAGGCCGAGCTGGCGTCCCTGCTGGCGGACGACGGCGTGCAGGTCAACCAGGCGACGCTGTCGCGCGACCTGGTGGAACTCGGTGCCGTGCGCATGCGCGGCAAGGACGGCGTGCTGGTTTACGCCGTTCCGTCCGAGGGCGGGGAACGCCGACCGCAGTCCGGTGTCAGCCAGGAAGTGCTCGACGCGCGCCTGGCCCGGCTCTGCGGCGAACTGCTGGTGACAGCAGAGGCCTCCGGGAACATCGTGGTGCTGCGCACCCCGCCGGGAGCGGCGAACTTCCTCGCACTGGCGATCGACCACTCGGTGATCCCGTCCATCCTGGGAACCGTGGCCGGCGACGACACCGTGCTGCTGGTAACCCGGGAGCCCGACGGCGGCGCCGAACTCGCAGCGCGTTTCCTCTCCATTGCGGACGAGGCTACGGCCAGCGGCCAGGCACCCGACAATCGAATACTGTAGAAGCTGACTCCGCAGGGTTTCCTTCCCGGCTACGCAGCTTCCCCCCACTTTTACAAACAACCGCAGCGCACCGCGCTGCACTCAACGCAAAGAGGAGCACATTCGTGAGCGAACGTATTGTTCTGGCCTACTCCGGTGGCCTGGATACGTCTGTAGCCATCGGCTGGATTGCCGAGGCAACCGGCGCCGAGGTCATCGCAGTGGCGGTCGACGTCGGACAGGGCGGGGAATCCCTTGAAACCATCCGCCAGCGTGCCCTCGACTGCGGCGCCGTCGAGGCCTACGTGGCCGACGCCCGCGACGAGTTCGCTGCGGAATACTGCATGCCGGCGCTGCAGGCCAACGCCCTGTACATGGATTCCTATCCGCTGGTCTCCGCGCTCTCCCGCCCGGTAATCGTCAAGCACCTGGTCGCCGCCGCCCGCGAATTCGGTGCCACCACCGTCTCGCACGGCTGCACCGGCAAGGGCAACGACCAGGTCCGCTTCGAGGTCGGCATCCAGACCCTGGGCCCGGACCTCAAGTGCATCGCCCCGGTCCGCGACCTGGCCCTGACCCGCGACAAGGCCATTGCCTTCGCCGAGGAAAAGAACCTGCCGATCGTCACCACCAAGAAGAACCCGTTCTCCATCGACGCCAACGTCTGGGGACGCGCGGTGGAAACCGGCTTCCTGGAAGACATCTGGAACGGTCCCACCCCGGACGTGTACGAATACACCGCAGACCCGGCCTCCGGCATCGCCGCTGACGAAGTTGTCATCACCTTCAAGGAAGGCGTTCCGGTAGCGATCGACGGCAAGCCCGTTACCCCGCTGCAGGCCATCGAGGAAATGAACCGCCGCGCCGGCGCCCAGGGCATCGGCCGGATCGACATCGTCGAGGACCGCCTCGTGGGCATCAAGAGCCGCGAAATCTACGAAGCCCCCGGAGCCATGGCCCTGATGGCCGCGCACCGCGAGCTCGAAAACGTCACCGTCGAGCGCGAGCAGGCACGCTTCAAGAAGACTGTTGGCCAGCGCTGGACCGAACTGGTCTACGACGGCCAGTGGTTCTCCCCGCTGAAGAACTCCCTGGACGCCTTCATCGGGGACACCCAGAAGTACGTCTCCGGCGACATCCGCATGGACCTGCACGCAGGCCGCGCAACCGTGACCGGACGCCGCTCGGAGTCCTCGCTGTACGACTTCAACCTCGCCACGTACGACACCGGCGACACGTTCGACCAGTCCATGGCCCGCGGGTTCATCGAATTGTTCGGCATGTCCTCCAAGGTTGCCTCCGGCCGCGACCTGCGGCTGTCCGAAGGAAAGTAAACACATGAATAACGGCAAGCCGTCAATCGAATCAGTGGCCGCGCAGCCCGGAGCCGCCGGCTCCGGTTCAACGGTCCAGGGTGCGCTGTGGGGCGGCCGCTTCGCCGGCGGTCCGGCCGACGCGCTGGCAGCCCTGAGCAAGTCCACCCACTTCGACTGGCGGCTTGCCGGGTATGACATTGCAGGCTCCCGGGCGCACGCCCGGGTTCTGCACAAGGCCGGGTTGCTGAACGACGAAGAACTCGCCGGGATGCTCAAGGCCCTGGATGAGCTCGACGCCGATGTGCGTTCCGGCGCGTATCTCCCGGCTGAGTCCGACGAGGACGTGCACGGTTCGCTGGAACGCGGGCTGATCGAGCGCGCCGGAGCCCAGCTGGGCGGCAAACTCCGCGCCGGCCGCTCCCGCAACGACCAAATCGCCACGCTGGGCCGGATGTACCTGCGCGACCACGCCCGGATCATCGCCGCAGGCGTCCTGGCTACCGTCGACTCGCTGGTGGAACAGGCCGAGAAGCACCTGGGTGTGGCCATGCCCGGCCGCACCCACCTGCAGCACGCCCAGCCGGTCCTGCTCAGCCACCACCTGCTGGCCCACGCCTGGGCCCTGCTGCGCGACGTGCAGCGGCTGGCTGACTGGGACAAGCGCGCCGCGGTGTCCCCCTACGGATCCGGCGCGCTGGCCGGGTCCTCGCTGGGCCTGGACCCCAACGCCGTTGCCACGGACCTCGGGTTTGACTCCGCAGCGTGGAACTCGATCGACGGCACCGCCTCGCGCGATGTGTACGCCGAGTACGCCTGGGTCGCCGCCATGATCGGCGTCGACCTCTCCCGGATCAGCGAGGAAATCATCCTCTGGGCCACCAAGGAATTCTCCTTCGTCACGCTCGACGACGCCTTCTCCACGGGCTCCTCGATCATGCCGCAGAAGAAGAACCCGGACGTCGCCGAGCTGGCGCGCGGCAAGGCCGGCCGCCTCATCGGTGACCTGACCGGACTGCTGGCCACGCTCAAGGGACTTCCCCTGGCGTACAACCGGGACCTGCAGGAGGATAAGGAACCGGTCTTTGACGCCACGGACACCCTGGAGCTGCTGCTTCCGGCCGTCTCCGGCATGATCGCCACCCTGGTCTTCAACACCGAACGCATGCAGTCGCTGGCGCCGCAGGGCTTCGCCCTGGCAACGGACATCGCCGAGTGGCTGGTCCGCCAGGGAGTGCCGTTCCGCGAGGCGCATGAGCTGTCCGGTGCCGCCGTGAAGCTGGCCGAATCCCGCGGCGTCGAACTCTGGGACCTGACTGACGAGGAATACGCCGGCATCTCGGAGCACCTGACGCCCGAAGTCCGCACCGTGCTTTCGACCGAGGGTTCGCTGGACAGCCGCAGCAGCCAGGGCGGCACCGCCCGCTCGGCCGTGGAGTCGCAGCTGGCCGAGCTGAAAAAGCAGCTCGATGCCGCCCGCGTCTTCGCTGCCTAAGCCTTCCCCCCGCCCAAATCGAGATAGCAGAAACTGCCCGTATGACGCCTCATACGGGCAGTTTCTGCTATCTCGATTCAAAGGGGAAAGGGAGTTAAGGTTTGCAGCATGCCCAACCCGAACCTTCGCCTTACCCTGCGGGCGCTGCCCGACTTCGCCGAGAACCTCCCCGGCTTCGACCCGGATCAGGCGCCGGAGGATCCGGCCGAGCTGCTCCTGGCCTGGCTGGATGAGGCCTTGGCCGCGGGAGTGCCGCAGCCGCACGCCTTTTCGCTCGCGACGGCGGACGCGTCCGGGAACCTGTCCTCCCGCATGCTCATCCTCAAGGACCTCGACGCCGAAGGCTGGCATTTCGCTACCTCGCGGACCTCACGGAAGGGGCGGGAGCTTGAGCAGAACCCCCGTGCCGCCATGAACTTCTACTGGTACGCACAGGGCCGCCAGATCCGGGTGGCCGGAGACGTGGTGCAGCTCAGCCCGGAAGCCTCCGCCCGCGATTGGGACGAACGCCCCGGCGCGGATGGCTCGGAGAACCCGCTCTGGCAGCTCTACGCGCTGCAGCCTGCCGAGTACGAGTTCTGGCAGGCCGATCCCGGAAACCGGCACATCCGGCACCGGTATCCCTCCGGCAGGCCAGGGGTGAGTGCCGAAGATTAAACGAAAAGCCCCCGGACGCCTGTACTTGGCAAACAGCCAGGTACATCCGCCCGGGGGCTTTCCCGCATGCTACGGCAGGGGCGTCTGCTCAGGAACGCGCGCCGCTGCCAGCCGGCGGCGCTTGGCCTGCTGCCGCAGCGGCGGGACAATCAGGGCTGCTGCGGAAATCGCGAGGAGCAGCAGGGCGATCGGGCTGGTGAAGACGGAGTTCCAGCCGTCGGTAATCAGCGCCCGGCGCAGGTTCGCTTCAGCCAGCGGCCCGAGGATGAGGCCAAGAACTGCAGGTCCGGCAGGGAACCCGAAGCGCAGCATAAAGAGCCCAATCAGGCCGAAGATCATCATCATGAACACGTCGAAGACGCTGTTGCTGATGGAGTATGTTCCAACCATGCAGAAGATCAGGATGATCACCCAGAGGTAGTGGCTCGGCAGCTCCAGCAGCTTCACCATGCCGCGCATCCGCACCAGGCTGAGGCCCAGTGTCAGGATGGTCGCGATCAGCATGATGGTCACCAGCGAGGAGACCAGATCCGGATGGGTGCTGAAAAGCGCCGGCCCCGGCTGGATGCCCCAGATCATCATGGAGCCGATCATCACCGCCATGACGGAGTCCCCGGGAACTCCCAGAGCCATCGTGGTGGTGACGCTGCCGCCCAGCGTCGCGGTGCTGGATGTGTCCCCTGCGGTCAGGCCCTCCAAGGAGCCCTTTCCGAATTCTTCGGGATGCTTGGAAGCCTTCCGGGCATTTTCCCAGGCGATGACGCCGGCAATGTCCCCACCGACGGCGGGGACCAGGCCTACAACTGAACCGGTGGCCGCACCGATGCCCATGGGCTTCAGCAGCCGGCGCATAAGCTTTCCGTCCGGCATCCAGCGGCCCATCTGGGTCACGGGCTTCACATGGGTCTCCTGCCGGGCCCTGGTGAGGATCTGGTTCAGCACTTCAGCGACACCGAAGAATCCGATGATGACGGCGATAAACGGGATGCCGCCGTTAAGCTCCAGGATGTTCAGCGTGAAGCGTGCATCGCCCGTGATCGGGTCACGGCCAACGGTGGCGAGCAGCAGGCCAAACGCGCCGGCTGCCAGGCCCTTGATGACGCGTCCGGAGGAGACACCTACCATCATGGTCAGCCCGAACACGACGAGTGCGAACATCTCGGGAGGACCAAACTGCCGGGCGAATTCCGAGAGCGGCACTGCGGCGACGGCCAGAATGATGATGCCAACGATCATGCCGAAGGCTGATCCAAACGCCGACGTCGTCATGGCCAGTCCCGCTTTGCCTTTAAGTGCCAGCGGGTAGCCGTCAAAGGTCGTGGAGATGGATGCCGGTGTACCGGGGGTATTGATCAGGATGGCCGGCACCCTGTCCCCGAACTGGGCGGCAACATAAATGGTCAGCAGGACTGCCAGGCCCTGGATGGGTTCCAGGGTCAGCGTAAAGCCGCTGGCAAGGGCGACCGCCATGGTTGCGGTGACACCCGGAAATGCGCCGACCAGCATGCCGACAGCGATGCCGAGCCCAATGTAAAGGAGGGTATCTACCTGAAGGACGGTCATGATGCCGTCGGTAACGGGGGATGCGGCAATCGAAATCATAGGTTCACTCGCAATGCGACGACGAAAAGGAAATGGAGGATGGCCGCGACAATGGCCGGGAACATAAGCAGCGGCTTCCAGCCCCGTCCGCCGTAGAGGAACGTCAAGGCCATGGTGGCAGCGAAAGTGACCAGCCAGAACTGCAGGACGTTCCAGAGCAGGAGGTAGCCCACCAGGATGACTGCGGTTCCAGCCAGCCGGCCGAGACCCCAGGACGTCATCGGGTCCGGGACGTTGGTGCTGCTTACCCCCCGGAGCACATTGACCAACGCCATGAGCACTCCGCAGGCGATGAGGCACCAAGCCAGCATGGTGGGCCAGAACGGCGGGCCAAGTTCCACCCGAACGCCGGAGTTGATGTCCTGGGCCATAATCAGGACGGTAATGCCCAGGCCGAGGGTGACACCCGCGGGGATCAGCTCCCGAAGCCGATGAGCCCTGTCCGTGACCAGGACAGCCGGTTCGAGGAGTGCGTCGTCGCCCTGGATTTGCACGGTCTCGGCAGGATCGCCTTCGACGGCAGATTCGTTATTTCTCATATTTGGTTCCTTCTCTGGATCCGGGGCCCCCCCCCCGGCCCCCCCCCCGAGAGCGC